>NZ_JBAQWU010000117.1:0-13477 GCF_049299075.1 Gordonia sp. (in: high G+C Gram-positive bacteria) | reverse complement strand
CGTGGTGACCAACGGTGGTTTGGCCCCTTGCTCGCGCGACGTCGGTAAGGCGGCGCAGAACGTGGTGGTCCGCTCACTCGACGGCACCCGCACCCTGTGGTCTGCGCAGGACTGCGCCCCGGACAAGACGGTCAACAACCAGGTGCTGAACCCGGGCCAGCAGGTGCAGGACAACCTCACGTGGTCGGGCACCACCAGCAATCCGGGCTGCAACAAGCCCCGTGTGACCATCCCGGTCGGCGCCTACCAGGCCGTCGCCAAGGTTGGGGCGCGCGAATCCGCGCCGATCACCTTCAACGTCGTCGCCCCGGCCCAACAGTAGGCGGCGATTGCCCGAACGCCGGGCCGACCTAGTCGAAGCGTTCTAGGCTGGCTTCGGCCAAGCGGGAGAGTCCTTCGCGGATGTGCCGGGCCCAGATACTGCCGATACCCTCGACGGCCTGCAGGTCTGCTGCGCTGCAGGCCAGGAGTGCCTGAAGGGAGCCGAACTCGCGCACCAGCCGATCGATGTGGCCGAATTGCAGTCGTGAGATCCGGGCGAGTAGTCGGTATCCGCGCGGGTTCATCGGATGGTCTTGGGCCTCGATGGTGGTCGGGTAGCCGAAGGCGCCGGCTACCAGGGTGAGATCGAGCAGGTCGGTGTTCGACAGGCTTTCGAGCGCGCCGAGGATCTGCCGGACCTGTTCGGTGCTGGGGGCTTCGGGGGCCGAATGGTAGTCGCGGACTAGTAGCTCGCGGCTGATGTCGTTGTCGCTGATGAGCTCCTCCAACTGCAACTCCACCTGGCGTCCGTAGGTACCGAGTTCCAGCACGTACTCGGCGATCTCGACGCCGACGCGACGCACCATCTCCATGCGTTGGGCGGCGCTGCATGCATCGCGGAGCTGGACGTAGTCCTCGATCTCCGCGCGGGAGAGCTGTGCGCTGACCTCGTCGAGCCGTGCCTTGTACCGCTCCAGGGTGGCCAGCGCGACATTAGCTCGGGATAACAAGGCGTCCGGGTTCTCCACGACACGGCGGCTGCCGTCGACGTACAGGCTGACGATCGACATCGAGGCGCTCACGGAGATCACCGGCAATCCGGTCTGCATCGCGGTGCGCTCGGCTGCGCGGTGCCGTGTGCCGGACTCGGTGGTCGGAATGGTCGGGTCGGGCACCAGCTGCACGTTGGCGCGCAGGATCCGCTGGCCGTCGTTTGAGAGGACCACCGCGCCGTCCATTTTCGCGAGCTCGCGCAGGCGGGTCGGGGCGAATTCGACGTCGAGGTCGAACCCGCCGTCGCAGATGCGTTCGGTGGCCGCGTCGTGCCCGAGGACGATGAGGGCGCCGGTGCCGCCGCGCAGAATCCGCTCGAGCCCGTCGCGCAGCCCGGTGCCGGGGGCGACGCGCCGCAACGTGGACCGCGTCTTCTCGGACGGGGGGTTGCTCAGCGTCATCGTTCGTCCAGATCTCTCAGGGCCGGAAGCCTCGGGTTTTCGGCTCTGGCTTAGCGTACTTGGGTGTGAAGAACGAATTTGAGCTGCCTGCGAACCTTGAGCCGATGACCCGGCACCCAAAGGTGCCCGCGTCCGGCGGGGCGCTGCGGCTGCACCATTCGATGTGTTTCGGCTGCGGACTCGATGCGCCGGTGGGACTGCGCCTGAACGTCACTGCGGGCGAAGACTTCCAGGTCACCGCGACCATGCTGGTCGAACCCTGGATGCAGGGCGGGCCTGGTGTTATCCACGGTGGCCTTCTCTCGGCGGCGTTCGACGAGGTGATGGGCAATGCGTCGATCATGATCGGCGTTCCGGTGGTCACGGTGAACCTGGAGATCGACTACGCCAAGCCGATTCCGCTCGGTTCGGAGTTGACCTTCACCGGCGAGGTACTCGGCAAGAGTGGCCGCAAGGTCTACGTGCGCTCGGATGCCTACCTCGACGGTATTGCGGCACCGGTGGCGTCAGCGGTGGGGATCTTCGTCGAGATCAATCTGCGCAAGCACTTTGCGACATACCGCGACGGCGCGGTGGCGGCGCCCGATGCCTGATTTCCCGGGGCCTGATTTCCCGGGGCCTGGTATTCCGGGGCCTGGCGTCCCAATTTCTGGGTGTCGGGAACGATCGGCGCCGACGCCCACTCTTACCCTGAGTCTGTTGATCGCCGGAGACCGGCGGGCGCTCGCCCGCGGAGACCGGCACCGAAGGATGGAGTTTCTATGATGAAAACGAACCTACTGCGTGGTGCGATCCTGGCGGGTGCGGCGGTCGCCGCCGTGAGTCTGGTCGGGTGCTCGTCGGATGACGGGGCCAGCGATGTGGCGACGCCCGCCCACGAGGATGGCCACACCCACGGGGCGGCGGCTGATTCGGGTGCGGCCGCCGAGAAGCTCGACAAGGCGCAGCTGCAGTTTCGGGTGGCCATGAGTTGGAATGACGCCGACGGACCGCGGCCGACGCTCGTCTACTGCAAGGACGGTATGGAGCTGGGTGCCGGGCAGAGTCAGGACTGCGCCGGCGAGTTTGACGGCGCCTGGCTGCCGATCACCCTGACCGGTACCGACGGCGGCTACACCGTCAAGGTCGGCACCGAAGCGATCGCTGATCTCGCGGAGTACCAAGCGCTACCGGCTGGCTAGTTAGCCACGCTCCGCCGCCCGGACAGTCCGCTGTCCGGGCGGCGTCGTCTATTCGTGAGCTGGCGCGGGAACTTCTCCGGTATGCCGTCCCTCTAACTGTTCACCAGACGACGACAGACGGGAACGACGATGCGCGCGAACGCAGTGGTGCAACAGGCGGGACTTAGGGTTCTTGGCGGGGCGCTCCTGATCGGGGCGGCTGGCGCGATCATCGGGTTGGCCGGGGGTTCAGCCGAGGCGCCCTTCGCCCCGGCGCTGGTGTCCGGACAGACGCCCGTGTTGGCCGATCCAAACGCGCCGACCGCAACGGTTCTGGGCCCGGCTCAGCTGCAGTTCAAGGTGTCCATGGGGCTCGCGCAGCAGACTGGGCAGGTACCTGATCGGGTGCAATGCCGCGGCGGGCTGGAACTCCGGGCGGGCCAGACGCAGCAGTGTGCGGTGCAGGCCAGCGGACGCTGGCTATCGGCGACGGTCACCGCCGTCGACGACCGCAATATCGAGACAGATCTCGGCCAGACCCCGATTCCTGATCCCCGGTACTGACCGGCGGGGCGGGGTCGGTTCAGAAGGGTGCGGCGTCGGGAGCGACCTGCATGGTCGCCGCGCGGGACGCATCGCCGAGATCAGCCACCTTAGTGATCCGGATACCGCGGGGCATATCTTCGTCGGTGCCCGCCGGGATCAGCGCGTGGGTGAAGCCGAGTCGCTTGGCTTCGGCCACCCGTCGGGCCGTGGACGACACGCGCCGCACCTCGCCGGTCAGGCCGACCTCGCCGATGGCGATCGTGCCGGGTGCGATCGCGGCGTTCTTGTGTGAGGAGAGCAGGGCCAGGAAAATCGCCAGGTCGGCGGCTGGTTCGACCACCTTCATGCCGCCGACCGTCGAGACGTACACCTCCTGGTTGTAGGTCGCCAGCCCAGAATGTTTGGCGGCGACCGCGAGCATCATGGCCACGCGCGCCGAATCTAGACCGGACACCGCGCGCCGTGGCATATTCGCCTCGGTCTTGTTCAGCAACGCCTGGATCTCGCCGACCAGTGCACGACGACCGTCCATTGCCACCAGGTTCACGCTGCCGGGTACCGCGCCGTCGTGTTGATGGACGAAGATCCCGGACGGATCGGCGACCTCGTGGATGCCGTCGCTGCGCTGCTCGAAGCAGCCGACCTCGTCGGAGGGGCCGAAGCGGTTCTTGATACCGCGGATGAGGCGCAGTGCAGTGTGCCGGTCGCCTTCGAAAGCGAGAACGACGTCGACCAAATGCTCCAGCGAACGCGGTCCGGCGACATTGCCGTCCTTGGTGACGTGACCGACGAGGACCACCGCGATGCCGCTGTTCTTGGCCAGGGAGACCAGGGCGGTGGTGGCCGCGCGAATCTGGGTGACGCCACCGGAGACGCCGTCGGTGCCGGTGGCGACCACCGTTTGCACCGAGTCGACGATCAGCAAGGTGGGTCGGACGGCGTCGACATGGCCGAGAATGGTGGCCAGGTCAGTTTCGGCGGCGAGGTAGATGTTCGGGTGCACAGCGTCGGTGCGTTCGGCGCGCAGCCGGACCTGACCTGCGGATTCCTCGCCGGTGACATACAACGCGGTGCGGCCAGCTTTCGCCCAGTGTTTGACGGTCTCGAGCAGGAGGGTCGATTTGCCGACACCGGGCTCTCCGGCGAGCAAGATCACCGAACCGGGAACCACACCGCGGCCCAGGACGCGGTCGAACTCGCCGATCCCGGTCGGGGTCGCGTCGGCGGCATTGGCGTCGATATCGGTGATGCGGACGGCCGGGCTGCTCGGTGCCACCGAGACCGGGCCGCCGGGCGCCGCGGGGGGCGCGCTCTCCTGCACCGAACCCCACTCACCGCACTCCGGGCAGCGGCCGACCCACTTGGGCACCTGCTTGCCGCAGGCCGTGCACCGGTAGATCGCCTTCACTTTTGCCACGCGCTCACTGTAGTTCCCGCCTCGGACATCCCGGATGCGCTCGGTCCCCGATCGGATTTCTCCAATCGGGGACCGAGGATGGTTTCGACAAGCTCAACCGGCGATGGTGGGCTCGACCGACGGTGGTTGATCCCAACCCTGCGGCGAGTGGGCCCAGCCGCGACGTCTAGTGGCCGCCACCCTCGCTGTGCTCGGGCTGGGCGTCGCGGACCACGTCGACGCTGCCGTCGATGGCGCTGGTGTCGACCGGAGTGGCGATGGTCAGGCTGTCGCTGCCGATCTTGTTGCCCGCCAGATCGTAGATGTCGAAGTGCAGGGTCAGCGGGACGGTCAGACCGGCGGCGACGGTGGTTCCGGTACCGCTCAGCTCGACGTCGAGGCGCTTGACGCCGTCGGTGGGATCGGCGTGCGACGGCAGGCCACCGGACAGGACGCCGGACGGTTCCAGTGCACCGCCGGTGCCCGGGCTGGCCGAGCGGGAGACGGTGCCGTCGGCGGCGGTGGTCAGAAACTCGACCTTGCCCTGTTCGGCGGTGATCCCAGTCAGCTGGACCTTGCGAACCGTGCTGTCGTTGGCGATCGTGAAGACCAGCTTGAACGGACCGCCAGCGCCAAAGACTTCGGCGGCCTTATCGACCGGGTACATGATCTGCAGATTGCGGACCCCGATGCTTCCCGGGGTGACGGCCTGGTTGCCCTGCTGGTCGACCTGCGTCAGTTTCAGGGTGCCGTTGCCGCCGTTGATCCCGGCTTCCATGTTGTTGGTCTGCGAGATCTTGCCCGCGCCGCAGGCGGTGGTGCCGAGCGCCACCGCGATGCCCAGTGCGCTGATTGCGGCACCGCTGGCAATGCGGCGGGTGGTCCGAGTGAAGGCTGACACCTGAATCCTCCGAGAGTTATCGCTGGCTCTCGTCACGCACTCGAGTGCGTGACGCTTCACTACGCAGCGTAGTGGGCGAGCGGTGCAAAAGTTAGACGGGGTGGCCAGATTCGCTAATAATTCCCGCTGGACGAGGGCGTCGTGGGCTCTCAGCCAGCAGGATCGGGGTCCTACGCAGTGTCGTACCCGATCGTCGGCGAAGCCCTGACCTGCGCCGTCGTTATTTGGGTCGGCTGGTCCGTGTTAGACTGATAACACTCGAAAGGGGCATGGAGCATTGAATTTTAAAGTTGGCGACACCGTTGTTTATCCGCATCACGGTGCCGCTCGGGTGGATGACATCGTGGTCCGGACCATCAAGGGTGAAGAGGTCGAGTATCTCGTCCTGAAGGTCAGCGACGGTAACATGACCGTTCAGATTCCTTCTAGCAAGCTCGACTACGTCGGTGTTCGCGACGTGGTCGGTGCCGAAGGCCTGGATGTCGTGTTCGAGGTGCTGCGCACCCCGCACGCCGAGGAGCCGACCAACTGGGCTCGTCGTTTCAAAGCGAACCAGGAGAAGCTGATCTCCGGCGACATCATCAAGGTGTCCGAGATCGTGCGCGACCTGTGGCGCCGCGAGCAAGACCGCGGCCTGTCGGCTGGCGAGAAGCGTATGTTGACCCGCGCCCGCCGCGTGCTGGTCGACGAACTGTCGCTCGCGCAGAACACCGATTCTGAGCGTGCGGACATCATTCTTGACGAGATCCTCGCGGCCGCTTCCTGACATCAGCGTGCGCACCGTCGCTCTGATCCCGGCTGCCGGTACCGGTAGCCGGCTCGGGCTTGATCGCCCGAAGGCGTTCGTGGAGATCGGCGGAGTGTCGCTGGCCGCGCGCAGTGTCGCCGCTGCCTGGGCTTCCGGCGTGATCGACGACGTCGTGGTAATTGTGCCGGCGCAACTGGTCGACGAGGTCGCGCGGGAATTGCCTGGGGTGACCGTTGTGGCCGGCGGCGCCGAGCGCAGCGACTCTGTCCGCGCGGGTCTGGCTGCCGCTGGCGATGCCGACCTGGTCCTGGTGCACGATGCCGCGCGCGCGCTGACCCCGCCGGCACTGTTCACGCGGGTCGTCGCAGCACTGATCGGGGGCGCACACGCAGTGGTTCCCGGACTGCCTGTCGTCGACACCTTGAAGACTGTCGACAACGATGGGCGGGTCGTCGATACGCCCGATCGCCGAGTGTTGCGGGCCGTGCAGACTCCGCAGGGTTTCACCGCAGAGGTATTGCGGCGCGCGCATGCAGGCGCGGCCGACGCGACCGATGACGCCGGTCTGGTGGAGGCGCTCGGGGAGGATGTGACGGTGGTGCCCGGCGAGGCGCTCGCCTTCAAAATCACCACGCCCTTCGATCTGCGCATGGCCGAGTACCTCTGCGACGGGAGCACACAGTGAGAGTCGGGATCGGCACGGACGTGCATGTCATCGAACAGGGCCGCGACTGCTGGATGGTGGGGCTACTGTTCCCCGACGCCGATGGAGCCGCTGGGCATTCCGACGGCGACGTCGGTGTGCACGCGCTCTGCGATGCGCTGCTCGCGGCCGCTGGCCTGGGTGATCTGGGCTCGGTATTCGGCGTCGACCGGCCGGAAATGGCCGGGGCGACCGGCGCGCAGATGCTCGCGCATGTGGCGGTGCTCCTTGAAGAAGGCGGCTATGTTCCGGTCAACGGTGCCGTCCAGGTGATCGGCAACCGGCCCAAAATCTCGCCGCGCCGAACCGAAGCGCAGGAACTGCTGTCCGGCATTCTCGGCGCACCGGTCTCGGTTTCGGCGACCACCACCGACGGGCTGGGGCTGACCGGCCGCGGTGAGGGGATCGCCGCGGTGGCAACAGCACTGGTCGCCCTCAAGTAAGATCGCAGGTCGTGACCCTCCGCCTGTACGACACCGCGACCCGCGAGATCCGCGACTTTGTTCCGCTGACCCCGGGCGTGGTCACCGTCTACCTGTGCGGCGCCACGGTCCAGGGCGTCCCGCACATCGGCCACGTCCGCAGCGGCATCGCCTTCGACGTACTGCGGCGCTGGCTCGCGTACGACCACGGGAGTTCTGGCCAGGGCGAGCGGAGCGACGGGGATTCTCGCGGTCCGCGTGTGCTTTTTGTGCGGAATGTGACCGATATCGACGACAAGATCCTCGCTAAGGCTGCCGACAACGACCGCACCTGGTGGGAGTGGGCCGCTACCCATGAACGCGCATTCGCCGCCGCCTACGATGCCCTCGGCGTCCTTCCGCCGTCGGCCGAGCCGCGTGCCACCGGTTTCGTCACGCAGATGGTCGAGTACATGGCGCGGCTGATCGAGCGCGGCCATGCCTATGCCGCCGACGGCAACGTCTACTTCGCGGTGCGTAGCCTGCCCGAGTACGGCAGCCTCTCCCGGTTCAAGCTCGACGACGTGCAGCAGGGCGAGAGTGTGGGTACCGGTAAGCGTGATCCGCGCGACTTCACCATGTGGAAGGCGAGCAAGCCGGGCGAGCCGTCGTGGCCGACGCCCTGGGGATCGGGCCGCCCCGGCTGGCATCTCGAATGCTCGGCGATGGCGACGTCGCTGCTGGGCGCGGAATTCGACATCCATTGCGGCGGAATGGATTTGATCTTCCCGCACCACGAGAACGAGATTGCGCAGAGCCACGGCGCGGGCGATGGGTTTGCGCGCTATTGGCTGCACAACGGCTGGGTGACGATGCGCGGCGAGAAGATGAGCAAGTCACTCGGCAATGTCGTCGCCATCCCGGAGATGCTGAAGAAAGTGCGGCCGGTGGAGTTGCGCTACTACCTCGGTAGCGCACACTATCGCTCGATGCTGGAGTACTCCGACGAGGCACTGCACGAGGCTGCGACCGGCTATCGGCGCATCGAATCGTATGTCCAGCGCGTCGTTGAACGGGTGGGCGAAGTGTCGATCGGTGCGGTGAACGACGATTTCGCGGCGGCCCTGAACGACGACCTCGGCGTGCCCGCTGCATTGGCTGCGGTGCACATCGCCGTCCGGGAAGGCAATACCGCGTTGGACGCCGGTGACGGTGAGCGCGCGCTGGCGATCGCCGCGCAGGTGCGTGCCATGACCGGGGTGCTTGGCACCGATCCGCTGGACCCGCACTGGTCAACCGCCGCCGCGGACGACGATGCTGCCCACCGAGCTCTCGACGTGCTGATCGGTGCGGAACTGGATCGTCGTGCCGCCGCGCGGGCCACCAAGGATTGGGCGATCGCCGACGAGGTGCGCGACCGGCTCGCGGCCGCCGGTGTGGAAGTGACCGATACCCCCGACGGCGCTCAGTGGGCGCTACAAGTGAAGGACTGACATGGCCGGCAATTCCAAACGCAAGGGCGCGATCCGCAAGGACGGCACCAAGAAGGGGCAGGTCGTCGGGTCCGGCGGGCAGCGTCGTCGTGGGCTGGAGGCCCGCGGCGCGACGCCCAAGGCCGTGGATCGGACCTATCACGCGGCGCACAAGAAGGCGAAGGTCACCGCACGGGCGAAGGCCACCGCGGGCCGTCAGCAGCAGCGTCGCCGGGACGACGGCCCCGAATACGTGGTGGGCCGCAATCCTGTCGTCGAATGTCTGCGGGCCGGTATTCCGGCGACGGCGCTGTACGTGATGAGCACGATTGACGCCGATGATCGAGTGCGCGAGGCGATCGGCATCGCCGGCGATATGGGCATCGCGATTTTGGAGGCGGGTAAGCCGGAGCTGGACCGGATGACGGTCAACGGGCTGCACCAGGGGCTGGCATTGCAGGTCCCCGAGTACAGCTACGCGCACCCGGATGACTTGTTGGCCGATGCGATGGGTTCGGCGCAGCCCGCGCTGCTGGTGGCTCTGGACAACATCACTGATCCACGCAACCTCGGTGCGGTGATCCGCAGTGTCGCCGCGTTCGGTGGCGACGGCGTGCTGATCCCGCAGCGGCGCAGCGCCAGCGTCACTGCGGTGGCCTGGCGCACCAGTGCGGGCGCCGCCGCACGACTGCCCGTCGCCCAGGCGCCGAACCTCACCCGCACCCTGGTGGACTGGGCCAAGGCGGGTTGCCAGATCGTCGGGCTGGACGCCGACGGCGACGTGACCCTGGATGAGTACGACGGCACCGGCCCGACTGTGATCGTGGTCGGTTCGGAAGGCAAGGGCCTGTCCCGACTGGTTCGCGAGACGTGCGACTCGATCCTCTCGGTCCCGATGGCCGGGAACGTGGAGAGTCTGAACGCCTCGGTGGCGGCGGGTGTGGTGCTCGCCGAGTTTGCCCGCCAGCGCCGCAACGCCGGGGTCTGAGGCCGTCGCGCAGGTAATGTCACCTGCGCCGCTCATCTCGTGTTCGCCCCCTCGATCGTGTGGTCGAGCGCGCGGCCAGGGTGCTCGGTATGCGGAATGTGGGGGCGCGAGTTCGCGTCGGCGTGCGTTACGTGGGCAAAGTCCTGGCGGTGCGGCGACGACCGCGGACGGTCAGCAGCGCATCGAGCGTGAGGACGATCAGGGCGAGCCAGACGATGCCGAAGCCGATCCACCGGGCGTCGGAGATGTGCTCGCCGAGGATGGTCACGGCGCAGATCAGCTGGATCACCGGGGTGATGAACTGGATCAGCCCGACCGTGCTCAACGGAATTCGGCGGGCCGCGGCGGCGAAGAGTAGCAGCGGAATGGCGGTCGCGACGCCGCTGAACACGAGTAGTCCGGTGTGCACTGGACCCTCCGTACCGAAGGTGAGCCCGCTGACCACGGCGATCACGGCCAGCATGAGGCCCGCCGCCGGGAGCAGGATGAACGTCTCCAGAGACAGGCTGTGCAATGCGGGTAGGGAGGCGCCGACCTTCTTCTTCACCAGTCCGTAGAGAGCGAAGGAGCCCGCCAAGGTGAGGGCAGCCAGCGGGAACGCGCCGCCAGCGATCGACAGGTACACCCCGGCCACCACGCCGATACCGACCGCAATCCATTGCAGCGGGCGCAGCGATTCGCGGAGCACCACCACCCCGAGGGCCACCGTGGCGAGCGGATTCAGGAAGTATCCGAGCGCCGCGTCGCTGGTGTGTCCCGAAGTGACTGCGGCGACGTAGACGCCCCAGTTGAGCGCGATCAACACCGCGGCGGCAGTAACGCCGAGTAGCAGTTTGGGGCGGCGCAGGAGTGGGGGAATCCACGACCAGTCGCGCATCACCGTGAGGATGACCGCGCATAGCAGTGCCGTCCAGACGATGCGGTTCGCCAGGATCTCCCACGGACCGGTCGGAATGAGGGCGGCGAAGTAGAGCGGAAAGAGACCCCAGATGCCGTAGGCGCCGAAACCCGCGGCCAGACCGCGCGCCGATTCGCTGGCGAAGCGCCGGGGTGACCCTTCGACCTCTCGGCGGGCTCGGGGTGAACCCGGCTTCGCCGGCTCAGGGAACGAGTTGGGCTCTGGGGACGGGCCGGGCTCTGGGGACGGGCCGGGGTTAGGGGACGGCGTCATCGAGCGCGTACGTCGACGGCGGCGGCCGCCAGCGCCGCCCGGACGGCCCGGGCGTGTTCCACCGCACCGGGAGTGTCGCCATGCAGGCAGATCGAATCGGCGTCCACCGCGATGCGCGAGCCGTCGATCGCGAGCAGGCTCCCGGTAGTCACCAACTCGACCACGCGGTGCGCCACCGCGGCGGTGTCGGTGAGCACGGCGCCGCCCTGTGTGCGCGGCACCAGCGTGCCTTCGGGGGTGTAGGCGCGGTCGGCGAAAGCTTCGGTGAGGACCGGGATACCTTGGGCGCGAGCAAGATCCAGCGACAGTGCACCGGGCAGCCCCATCAACGGCAGACCCGCCACGGCCACCGCAGCCACCACGGCTTCGGCCTGCTGACGATTGCTGACGACTGCGTTGTAGAGCGCGCCGTGCGGCTTCACGTAGTCCACTGTGCCGCCGACCGACCGGGCAATCGCGGTGAGCGCGCCGATCTGAAACAGCACATTGGCGATCAGGTCGCTGGTCTCGATCTCCATGAACCGGCGGCCGAAGCCGTCGCGATCCGGGTATGACACTTGTGCCCCGATGCGCACGCCCGCGGCCACCGCCTGCTCGCAGGTCTGACGCAGCAGCGCGGGGGTTCCGGCGTGGAATCCGCACGCCACGTTGGCGCTGGACACGAGGCGCACCATTGCCGCATCGTCGCCCAGGCCCTCGCCGAGGTCGGCGTTCAGGTCGACGGCGACCCGGCCGAGCGGGGCGGTCGATTCCGGCGACGATGCGGGGGCCATGAGTTCATGGTAAGTCCGGCCACGCGCGGGGCCGACTCGGACGGTCGTCACATTCGAGGCCACCGGTGGGCGCGGGGTGCCGAGACGTAGTTAGGCTGGTCACTCATGGCAGAATTGCAGACATCGGTGACGACTGCCGAGGGCCCGATCGACGGCTTGCGGGGTCGTCGTAGCCGGCGCGGAACCATCTCCTGGCGAGGCATCCCTTATGCAGCACCGCCGGTCGGACCGCTGCGTTTCCGGGCGCCGCAGGCGGTTTCGCCGTGGACCGAAATGCTGGACTGCCACGAGTACGGCTTCTCGCCGATGCAGAGCAAATTCTTCACCGCGCGCGCCGACGGCACCTTTCAGCCGCGTAGCGAGGATTGCCTGACCCTCAACGTCTTCGCTCCGGACTCCCAATCGATCACCAAGCGCCCGGTGATGGTCTTCAACTACGGCGGGGCGTACATCCTGGGCGGCAGCGCCACCCCGATCTACGATGGCGCGTTCCTGGCGCGGGCCCGCGACGTGGTGGTCGTGACCGTGAATTACCGGTTCGGTCCGTTCGGTTTTCTCGATCTGAGTGAGTACTCCACGCCGGAACGGCAGTTCGACTCCAATTGCGGGCTGAAAGATATGGTCGCCGCCCTGGAATGGGTGCAGCGCAATATCGCGGAGTTCGGCGGTGACCCCGACCGGGTCACGGTGTTCGGCGAAAGCGCAGGCGGGGCAGCGGTTTTGACGTTGCTGTCCACCCCTGCCGCTGCGGGACTGTTCTCGCGCGCGATCGCCCAGAGTCCGGCAGCCGACCTCGTCGTTCATCCGGAAAATGCGACGGTCATCGCCGACGAGTATGTCCGGCAGGTGAGCGATCCGACCCGGCGCGCCGGGCCCGAACGTACCGAGCCGCCGCTCGCGGCAGCGGAGGTAGCCCGGATCGTCGACGCCGCCGATCCCGTCGAGCTGATGGAGGCAGGCAACCGAATCTTCGGTTTTATGGGGAAGGCGCACCTGTCGGACCCGATGCCGTTCGCGCCGGTGGTCGACGGCGACTACGTTCCGCTGGCGCCGGTCGCGGCCGCGCTGGCCGGGCAGACCCTGCGGGTGCCGCTGATCGTCGGCAGCAACAAGGACGAGGGTGAACTTTTCGCGCGGTTCTGGAGCATTCTGCCCGACGGTCACGAGTACCTGGTGGGTGTGCACGATCCGGAGGTGCACGCGGAGATCGCTCGACTGTATCCGGGCACGCGCGACGAAGTCCGACTGTCGGCCGATGCCGTTTTTTGGATCCCGACAATGATCTTCGCCGAAAATCATGGGCAACATTCACCGACGTACGTGTACCGCTACGACTACGCGGTCGGCGTCCTGAACTTGACGGGTATCGGGGCCACGCACGCCACCGAATTGCTGGCAATTTTCGGCATCTACCGGCATCCGATCGGGGTCGGCTTGGCCGCCCTGGGCAGTTGGCGCTCGAGCAAACGGATCACCGCCAGCATGCAGTCTCTCTGGTCGTGGTTCGCTCGCACCGGTGAACCCGCGAAAAACTGGCCGCCGTACACGCTGCAGAACCGCCACGTGATGGTGATCGACGATCCGATGACGGTGGTGGAGGACCCGGACGGTGCGCGCCGGGCAGCGTGGGAACGCGTCCACCTGGAACTGCGCAAGGAATGATGCTGCGGCGGGCGGGAACCGGTGCGGTGGCGCTGGTCGCCGTCGTGGTACTCGCCGGGTGCAGCAGCGCCACGCCGTCCGCGGATCGGGCGACGACGCTCGGCGCGATGTCCGTGGACT
>NZ_JBAQWU010000116.1:0-2378 GCF_049299075.1 Gordonia sp. (in: high G+C Gram-positive bacteria) | reverse complement strand
CGATGGAAGTGCTGGGCATCAACCCGATCCAGCGCCTGGTGGTCCCACGGGTTCTCGCCATGGTGCTGGTCGCCATGCTGCTCAATGGACTGGTCGCCGTCGTCGGCATCGTCGGTGGCTACTTCTTCAATGTGAACCTGCAGGGTGGTACTCCCGGCGCCTACCTGGCCTCGTTCGGTGCGCTCGCGCAGCTGCCAGATCTTTACATTTCGACGTTCAAGGCCGCCGTCTTCGGCCTCATCGCCGGTGTGATCGCGGCCTATAAGGGTCTGCATCCGAAGGGCGGTCCGAAGGGGGTCGGCGATGCGGTGAACCAGTCGGTCGTGGTGACCTTCCTGCTGCTATTCTTCGCGAATCTGATCATCACCGCGGTGTTCCTTCAGATCGTTCCCCCGAAGGTAGGTTAGTCGTGACCCGTGGCGTAACGATCGCTAGGAATAAGCCGGAATACCTGCTGTACGAGACCAAGAAGCAACTCGGCCGTCCGCTGAAGCTGCTCGACGGTGCCGGCGAGCAGATGTCCTTCTACGCGCGCACGCTCGCGTGGATTCCCAAGACGCTGGTCCATTACACGCGCGAGGTGCTCCGCATCCTCGCCGAGGTGGCCTTCGGTGCCGGCGGTATGGCCGTCATCGGCGGCACGGTGGGCGTGATGATCCTGATGTCGGGTTTCACCGGCGTCGTGGTGGGTATGCAGGGCTACGCCGCGCTTAGCCAGATCGGCACCGAGGCACTGTCCGGTTTCTTGTCGGCGTACGTCAATACGCGGGAAGTGGCGCCGCTGGTGGGTGCCCTGGCCCTCTCGGCCACCGTCGGGTGCGGCTTCACCGCCCAGTTGGGCGCCATGCGCATCTCCGAGGAGATCGACGCCCTCGAGGTGATGGCTGTGCCGTCCATCCCGTTCCTGGTGTCCACTCGGGTGATCGCCGGCTTCGTCGCGATCATCCCGCTCTACGTGCTTGGTCTGATGGCCGCGTATCTGGCGTCGCGCGTGATCAACACCGTGTTCAATGGGCAGTCCACCGGCTCCTACGACCACTACTTCAATCTCTTCTTGCCACCGCAAGACGTGTTGTGGTCGTTCGCCAAGGTGCTGATCTTCGCGTTCGTGATCATCTTGGTCCACTGCTACTACGGCTACTACGCGTCGGGCGGTCCGGCCGGGGTGGGCGTGGCGGTGGGGCACGCGGTGCGTACCGCTCTTGTGCTGATCGCCATTATGGACTTCTTCTTGAGCCTCGCCATCTGGGGCACCAGCACCACGATCCGGATCGGAGGATAGCGCGCTCGTGACTACGTTCAAGCGCAGGCTCTTGGGTCTGCTGTTCTACATCGTCATCATTGCGCTGGTGGCGCTCTCGGTGCTGATCTTCCGGGGCACCTTCGAGAAGCACACGATGGTCAGTCTGGAAGCGACCAGTGCCGGTAACGCATTGGTCCCGCGGGCTGACGTCAAGGCGCGCGGAGTGGTGGTGGGCAAGGTCGACTCGATCAGTCCGCTGCCCAATGGCAAGGTGAATGTCGAGCTGGCGATGAACCCGTCCCTCGTCGGCGAGTTGCCGGCGAACGTGACCGCCCGCGTGCTGCCCAAAACGCTCTTCGGTGAGCGCTTCGTCTCGCTGGGGATTCCGGCGCAGGCGTCCGGCCCGGCGCTAGCGGCCGGTGACACCATTTACATCGATGAAGCCGGCAATGCGCCCGAGGTGGAGGATCTGTTCGACGCGCTGCTGCCGCTTCTGGAAGCTGTGCCGCCGGAGCGCCTGAACGCCACGCTCACCTCCGTGAACGCCGCTATCGGTGGCCGCGGTGCGGAACTGAAGACGACGATCCGCGAGCTCAACAGCATCTTTGGTGAGCTGAACAAGAACATGCCTGCCCTGCAGGGCACGCTGGAGGGTTTGGCGAGCTTCTCGCAGACCTACTCTGAGGCGCTGCCGAATGTGATCGACGCCCTGGATAACTTGCGGGTCACCAATCGGACGATCGTGGACCACCAGGGCGACCTGGCCACGCTCATCTCGACGTTGGGGGTGGCTGCGGTGGACACCACTAAGTTCCTGCAGACCAACCGCAAGGACCTGGTCAACTTGTTTGTCGACTCCGAGGTTGCGCTGGTGCAGCTGGCTCGCCAATCGCCGGTCTTCGGGTGCACGTTCAACAACTTTGCGACGCTGATCCCGAAGGTCAGCCCGATCGTCGGCAAGGGCACCCAGAACCCGGGCGTCCACGTCAACCTGCAGTTTGTGAACCCGCGTGGCCGCTACCTGCCGAACCAGGACGAGCCGCGGATCTGGTGGACCGATCCGCCGGCCCGCTGCTACGCGCCGGCCACCAACGGCCGCCCGTTCCCGCAGTACCCGGGCGGTTCGGTGCCGGAC
>NZ_JBAQWU010000115.1:0-4628 GCF_049299075.1 Gordonia sp. (in: high G+C Gram-positive bacteria) | reverse complement strand
CCACCTGGGCAAGCACCTCGACCAGCTGTTGGTAGATGGTGTTGAGTTCCACGACGACCTGTGACTTTTCGATCGTCGCGCCACCCTTGAGCTGGCCAGCCGCGCCTTCGGCCGGGATCACGAGGTTGATCGCCTTGGCACCGAAAATGGTGTTCGACTTGATATCGGCGTGCACATTGGCCGGCACATATCGCAGCTGATCGGTGGCCATGTCGAGCGTGAGGACCGCCTGATCGCCGCTTTCGCTGATGGTGGCCACCCGGCCCACTTCCACCCCGCGCAGCTTCACCTTCGCATCCGGCGCCATCACCAGACCGGCGCGCGGGGCGTACAGGGTCACCCGTTGAGTGTCGGCGAACCAGCCGAGAAACTGTGCTGTCGCCAGCGTGATGATGCCGACCAGTAGGCCGACCATGATTACCGCCGCGAGCTTGCGGACTCCATTCGAACGCGTCGTCTTCACTGGTCAGCCCGCCAAGTTGAAGTTGCCGTCGGTGCCGTAGATGGCGAGCGAAGTGAGCAGGGTGATCACCACAACGACCACCAGCGACGCACGGACCGCGTTGCCGACGGCGACACCGACGCCGACGGGTCCCCCGGAGGTGTTGAAGCCGTAGTAGGTGTGGATCAGCATCACGGCGATCGCCATGGCGATGGCCTGGGCGAAGGACCACAGGATGTCCGACGGGATGAGGAAGGTCGAGAAGTAGTGGTCGTAGACGCCACCGGACTGGCCATACATCACCACGGTGGCGAAGCGGCTGGCCAGGAACGACGCCAGCGCGGCCAGTGCGTAGAGGGGGATGATGGCGATCATGCCGGCAACGATGCGCGTGCTCACCAGGTACGGGATCGAGGCGATCGCCATCACCTCGAGCGCGTCGATCTCTTCGCTGACCCGCATCGCACCCAATTGTGCCGTCGCGCCAGCGCCGATAGTGGCTGCCAGGGCGATACCGGCGATCACTGGGACCGCGATGCGCACATTGATGAAGGCGGAGAAGAAGCCGGTCAACGCCTCGACACCGATGTTGGCCAGTGAACTGTAGCCCTGGACGGCAATGGTGCCGCCGGTGAAGAGCGTGAGGAAACCGACCACCACGACGGTGCCGCCGATCATGGCCAGCGCCCCGGTGCCCATGGAGATCTCGGCGATCAGCCGGAGGGTCTCCTTCTTATAGAGACGCAGCGCGCGCGGGATCGACGTGACCGAATCCCAATAGAACAGCGCTTGGTCGCCGATGCGGTTCCAGTCTTCGCCAGCCCGCTTGATTCCTACTCGACTGGTCAGGAAACGGGTGGTTTCGGGAAATACCATTGTCAGCCCGCCGTCGCTTTCAGTCCGACCGCCGTTACCACGACGTTGACCACAAATAGCGCCATGAAGGAGTAGACGACCGTCTCGTTCACGGCATCGCCGACACCCTTCGCGCCACCCTTGACGTGCAGGCCGCGATAGCAGGCGACCAGACCGGCGAACAGGCCGAATAGGGCAGCTTTGATCATCGAGATGACCAGCTCGGCCAGCCCGGTGAGCAGAGTCAGGTTGGCGATGAACGAACCCGCGTCGACGTCTTGCAGGTACACCGAGAAGACGAAGCCGCCGGCGATGCCGATGGTGCAGACCAAACCGTTGAGCAGGAGCGCTACCCCGGTGGAAGCGATCACTCGCGGCACCACGAGCCGGTGGACCGGGTTGATGCCGAGCACCTCCATGGCGTCGATCTCTTCCCGGATGGTGCGCGCGCCGAGGTCGGCGCAGATCGCGGTGGCTCCCGCGCCAGCGACGATCAGCACCGTCACAATGGGTCCGATCTGGGTGATCGTGCCCAGGGCAGCGCCAGCGCCGGACAAGTCTTGGGCGCCGATCTCGCGCAGCAGGATGTTGAGCGTGAAACTGACCAGAACGGTGAACGGGATCGCCACCAGGAGGGTGGGAACGAGTGAGACGCGCGCGATGGCCCACGACTGCTCGACGGTCTCGCGGAACTGGAACGGTCGACGAAATAGCTCGCGGGCAGAGTCCGCTGCGAGCGCTACAAAGTCCCCTACTCCAGCCATGGGGACGGCTAGCCGGTTAAGCAAAATCCCCTCCTTGGCTGCGTCCGGGTGAACCTATCATGTGGCGAATGCCCAACTGAGACACACGGCACATATCGTGCCTAAATGAGACTTTGGGCGGAGAATGTGCCACGGGGTTCGCCGTCAAAGTAGCTGTTCAGGGCATCGGTGAGATCGGCCGGGGCCCATTCGGCAGCATCCGCGGTAAAGGTGGCGCGGATTTCCGGTGCCGCCATCAGCGTGACGGTAGGTCCGTAGACGACGAAGACCTGACCACTGACCTGTGCTGCTGCGGGACTAGTCAGATAGCGCACCAGTGTCACCACGTGCTCGGGTGACAGCGGGTCGACTTCGCCCTCGGGGACGTCGCCGAAGACATCGGCCGTCATCGCGGTGCGGGCGCGCGGGCAGATCGCGTTCGCGGTGACGCCGAACCGCTCGAGGGCGCGCGAGGCCGAGAGCGTCAACGCGGTGATGCCGGCTTTGGCTGCGGCGTAGTTCGCCTGCCCGGCCGGGCCGAGTAGACCAGCCTCCGAGGACGTGTTAACGAGGCGCCCATACACCGGGCCACCGGAAGCCTTGGACGCCGCGCGCCAATGGGCGGCGGCATTGCGGTTAAGCAGGAAGTGTCCGCGCAAGTGGACGCGCACCACCGAGTCCCATTGCTCGTCGGTGAGGTTGAAGAGCATGCCGTCGCGCGTAATCCCGGCATTGCTGACGACGATATCCAGACCACCAAGGTCGTCGACCGCGACGCGCATGATCTCGGCGGCGGTGGCCGATTCAGAGATATCACCGGCGACTGGGACTGCGGTGCCGCCTGCGGCCGCGATCTCGTCGACCACATCGCTGGCTGCCAGCGCCGAGGCGAGATCGTTGACGATCACCGTCGCGCCGTCGGCGGCAAGTCCGAGCGCCTCGGCGCGGCCCAGTCCGGCGCCAGCCCCGGTGACTACGGCGACACGCCCGCCCAATACGTCGGCCATCGACAGTTCCTCTCCCTCAACGATGCAAAACTAGAACTTGTTCTAGCACAAGTGCGATGGCGTCGCCGCGGGATCCCCCCATTCGGCGGCTCGGGTCACTCTAGCGAAAGCGCCGATCGCGGACAGCTGGCGACCACCTGACGCAGCTCATCCTCCCGCTCCGCGGGGACCTCCTCTTGGAGAATGACCAGGTAATCGTTGTCATCGAGGTCGAACACATCCGGCGCCATGCCCACGCACACGGCATTGGACTCGCACAGATCAAAATCGCAGACCACTCGCATCAGTTTGCCCTCCTCGGCTGCGGGCCAATGGTTGACGGACCCGATGAATACACGTTAGAACGTGTTTCAATAGTTGCCAAGCAGGAGAGGCAGATATGCGCATTGCGTACACCCCCGATCAAGAGGAACTGCGCCGCGAGTTGCGCACCTACTTCACGGTCTTGATGACCGATGAACGCCGGGCGGCCCTGGTCGGCGGTGACGGCGAGTTGGGCGAGGGCGACGCGTATCGCGGCGTCGTCAAACAGATGGGCAGCGATGGCTGGCTGGCCCTCGGGTGGCCGACGGAGTTCGGCGGCGCTAACCGATCGATGATGGATCAGCTGATCTTTACCGATGAGGCGGCCATCGCCGGGGTTCCGGTCCCTTTCCTCACCATCAATTCGGTGGCACCCACGATCATGACCTACGGGACCGCCGAGCAGAAAGCGTATTTTCTGCCGAGGATCGCGGCGGGCGACCTGCACTTCTCCATCGGCTACTCCGAGGCCGAAGCCGGCACCGACCTGGCGGCGCTGCGCACCTGCGCTGTCCGAGACGGCGACGAGTACGTGATCAACGGGCAGAAGATGTGGACCAGCCTGATCCCGTACGCGGACTATGTGTGGCTGGCGTGCCGGACCGATCCCGCCGCCCCGAAGCACAAGGGCATCTCGATGGTCATCGTGCCGACCGACGCCGCGGGCTTCTCGTACACACCGGTGCACACCATGTCCGGCGTGGACACGTCGGCGACCTACTACTCCGATGTGCGCGTGCCGGTGTCCGCGCGAGTCGGCGACGAGGGCGGCGGCTGGCCGCTGGTGACCAATCAGCTCAACCACGAACGAGTCGCCCTGTGCAGCGCAGCACCGATCACGACGGCGCTGCGCGAGACCGTCGCCTATGCCCGGGAGAACGGGCTGCTCCACACCGCCTGGGTCCGAGGCAATCTGGCTCGCGTCCACGCCAAGGTGGAGTTCCTGAAGCTGATGAACTGGAAGGTCGCGTCCGTCGCCGCCGGCGGCGGCTCGCCCGCCCCCGCCGATGCATCCGCCACCAAGGTCTTCGGCACCGAGTTCGCCACCGAGGCGTACCGCCTGCTGATGGAGGTCCTCGGGCCGATCGCGACGCTGCGCGCCGGCAGTCCAGGGGTCGCCCTGGCCGGCCGGTTGGAACGGTACGCCCGAACCTCGCTGATCCTCACCTTCGGCGGCGGCACCAATGAGATCCAACGCGACATCATCGGCATGCTCGCCCTGCAACTGCCCCCCGCCCGGCGCTGACCGGCCCGCCGACGAGAGACAATCATGGACTT
>NZ_JBAQWU010000114.1:0-2406 GCF_049299075.1 Gordonia sp. (in: high G+C Gram-positive bacteria) | reverse complement strand
CTCCTGGGCGGCTATCGGCCTGGCCCTCGACACCACCCGGCAAGCCGCCTACCAAAGGTTCGGGGCCACTAAGTAGGCCACAGCGCACCAGTCCCGAATGCCTCGACATTCGTTCCGGGGTTGAAGCATCCCGGGCGAACCTCAAGCCGTGTCAGAGCGCGGTGAGGTCTAGCCTCGATTTTTCACGGGCGGCTGGCCCTGCCCTCGGAGTGCTCCGGTCCTGAGCTGATCGGGTCTTCTGCGACGTGCGGGTAGGCGGTCACGCCGCAGGGTCGCCTGCGGGTGACGCCGGGTTCCACGTCCCGGTCGGTGTTCTCCTTCCTGGGGTTGATCGAGCATGGGTCCTGGCGGTCAGGAAATCGCGCGGACCCGGTTGAATGCGGTGGCGAGTTCGCGTGCCCAGGGCCAGGTTTCGGGTATCCGCAGGATCTGCTTGCGGGAGCGTTTGATGATCCGGGCACCGGTGTGCAGCAACCGGTAGCGCAGGGTCTGGGGTTCGGCGACCGCCAGCGGACCGTCCAACAGCAGCAGGCGGGTCCAGCACAGCAGGTCGCAGGCGATGGCGGCTGCGAGGACCCAGGCGGAGTTGATGGCGAACGAACTCGACGGCCACCGGGCGAGACCGGTGTCCTTGGCGCAGCGAATGAAGCCTTCGACGCGGGCGTGGACGCGGTGGCGGGCCTCGAGCTTCTGGATCCGACCGCCTGCGGTGTTGGTGGCCAGCGGTTGGTACCGGTGGCCGTTGCTCTGCTCGAACAGGGACAGCTGTTTGCCTTCCTGGACGGGTTCGCGCCGGACGAGGATCCGCATTCCGGCAGCCCAGGTGCCCAGTTTGTCTCCGGAGTAGCTCTCGCGGAGCAGCCCGGTGACCTCGGCGATCGCCGCGTCGTCGCGGGCAGCGCCCGTCGCGTCGAGGGCCGGCACCCACACCTCGTCGGGGAGCAGGGTGATCGCGTTGCGGACGCGGGCGTCGAGGTCGAAGCCGACCGAGATATCGCGGTGAATCGCCTCGACGCGATGCAAGAGAAGTTGACTGCTCTGTTGCGTGAGATTCAGTAGCGGTATCTGAGTTGCACGCCCGCACCGTACAAGCACCCACCGACACACACCGCTCGAGGGCTCGGCCATCCCGGCCGTGAACGACCGGGCTTACACCGAAGGTAGTGCGGTCACCGACGATGTCACGGGCCGTAAGCGTCGGCACGCAACCAGCGGACGGTGCACGCATCCACCGGGGCACGTTCCCCGACGCGGATCTGGGAGCGGCTACGAACCCCTGGATCAGTCGGCCAGGCCGAAGGGAACGACGACGACCGCACCGCGCCCGCCGACGAAGATTTCGACCCCGGCCGCGAAGGCCCCGTAACGCCGGGACTCCGGCAGTTTGCCGTAGTCGTCGTCGGAAAACTCGACGCCGAACTGGTCTCTCGCTGCCCAGCAGCGGGTCATGCTCAGCCGTCCTCCGGCCGGCATGGCTGTATCGCCGTTGACTGCATCGTCACCGCTGCTGTCATAGGCATGGCCTCCCTCGACCGTCTCGCCGAGTTCGGCGAATTTCACACCCGACGAGGTTGTCGTGAGCGTGCCTTTCTCGTAGGTCAGCCCCGGGAGTCCGTACTCGACCTTCTCGCTGACCGGCAACCATTCCACCATGTCGAGCAGCTCACCATCGCCGGTCGCGTACTGATTGATCTCACGTAGATGGATCGACGGATGTATCCCCAAGGTGACTGCGCTCGGCAGGTATGCCGTCCAGTCTGTGCCGTCCTTCTTCTCTCCCGAGAACACCGACAGGGGAGGGATGTTGTTCACCACATCGAAGTCCATGCAGATGTAGGCATCGCCGAGGGTACGTGCGTTGTCGACCGTGATCGTGACTGCCGGTTTCCAATCGCGATGCGTTTCGATCGATTCTCGAAGGAGATCATCGAATACATCGACACCCGAAGGGTTTGGGGCCTTGAGCTGGATGTTCGGATCGGTCATGTCCAGATGTACGGTCCTGCCGTACTCGATCACAGTTGCCGAGTCGGTCAACTCGCCTATCCGATCGGTTGCGAGTCGAGCGAGGTCGGCGCCGGCGTCCTGCCCGGTCACCGACTCGCCCTCGGCGATGGCGGTGCCGCCGGTAGCCGAACCGCACCCGGTCAGAGTCACGGCGGTAGCGGTCGCCGCCGCCAGGACAGCGCAACTGGCGCGGAACGCACGCATGAACGGTCAACTCCTCGAATGTGGTGGTCACCACCGGCCGGGACGGCAGGTGGTGTCGGATGCAAAATTTGACGTCCTCCCCGGCCTGAAGGCCAGGGATTCCTACCAGCACCCGTACAGGCACTCTCGGTGGGTTCCTGTTTCACAGAGTCGCGCTCCTCGCTAAGCGGGAAGACTGACCGTCTCTCCGCAAGC
>NZ_JBAQWU010000113.1:0-2502 GCF_049299075.1 Gordonia sp. (in: high G+C Gram-positive bacteria) | reverse complement strand
CAGCGCACCACCGCCAGCTTCGACGACGACGTCGTAGCCCAGCTGTTGCAGCTGCACGACCGTCTTGGCGGTCGCCGCAACGAGGGTCTCGCCTGGCTTGGATTCCCGGGGGATGCCGATCAGCATGTCACTGCCTCTCCCACACTCATAGTCTTTGTTCACCTCGGATTTGCACGACACAGTCGTGAACGACACGGCCTCTTGCAGACAACCCGCGGTCGGGGCCGTCGACGGTCAAGACGCAGACCGGTGCCGCGCGGGGTTCACGCAGCGGATCACGTCTTGCGCCGGCAGTCCGATCGGACACGGCGCGCCTTACCGCGGGTACGCCAGGTGAGGCATCATTCCCGCATGCAAAACGTGGCAGAAAGATAACACGCGAAGCGAATTCGAATGGCGTCGGGTAACGCGGGTCACACTACCGTCGGCAGGTCACTCCACGCGCACTGCGGCATGGCGCCCGACCCGGCGCCCGAAGTACGAGCCCTCGCCCAGTTGAGTTCCGCTGGCGTAGCCCTTGCCATCCTGCGCGATATTCGCCGCGCAGGCTCCGGCCGCATATAAGCCGTCGATCACTGCTCCGTCCGGACGGCACACCTGACCGTCGACGGTGGTCGCCATCCCACCGACGGTGAAGCCGGCGTACAGAGCTTTTCCGAGGGTCATGTCGAAAGCCGCCCACGGCCCGGTGTCCTGCGCGGCCAAGAACTCCGCGCTCTTACCGAAGTCCGGATCCTCGCCGCGGGCCGCATGGGTGTTGTACCGCTCCATCGTCGCGTGCAGGGCGGCGCGATCAAGTCCTAGACCGTCGGCCATCTCGTCGACGGTCTCCCAGCCATCAATGAACGGGCACAGCGGGAACTCGGGGCGCTCCATATGCGCTTCATCGACGATCAAGTAGGCGGCCGCGCCGGGCTGATCCATGATGAAACCTGACGTGCGCGAGTGATAGGAGTCCTCGGCAACGAAGCGCTCGCCGTTCTTATTCACCACCAGTCCGGTTAACAGGATCGACGGCGGGTAGACCGGCGCGGTAATAAAGGCCTGATCCATATGCTTGAGTTCGGCGCCCACCGAGGCGCCCATCCGCAGGCCGAGCCCGTCGTCGTAGGTACTGCCCAACGTGAACGGCTTCTCGGCCAGTTGCGGCGTGTATTGGGCCACCATCTCCGGGTTCATCACGAACCCGCCCGCCGCGATCACCACCGAGCCGGCCCGAATGTGGCCGGAGCGACCGTTGGCGTCCTTCCAGAATGCGCCGACCACCGATGTGCCGTCGGCGCTGGTGATCAGTTGCCGCCCGCCGGTCTCATAGCGGATTTCCACATTCGCTTCGGCGAGGCGCTCGGTGAGCAGCCCGATCACCAGACCGGCGCCGCCGGTGTCCCCGGGAACGGGCACCTTATGACCGCGGGGAGCCGGCACCGCCGCGTCCCGGAACGGCCAGACCTTCTCGTTCCCGGTGTACATCAACCCCTGCGTCTGCGGTTGGATGACCGCCTTTTCCGGGTAGTAGCTGCGCTCGAACTCGAAACCGAGCGCCTCCAACCAGTCGAAGTGCTCGACGCTGTCGGCGCAGTAGGCGGCGATCTTGTCCGGCTCCGGATCACGGGAGACGGCAGTCAGATATTTGGCCATCTCGTCGGCACTGTCGTCGTGCCCGGTGGCGCGCTGCACCGCGGTGCCGCCACCGAGGTAGAAGTGTCCGCCAGCCATGCAGCTGGTGCCGCCCGCGGCAGCCGACCGTTCCAGGACCAGTACCGAGGCGCCGGCCCGCGCCGCTTCCAGCGCCGCGCAGCAACCGCCCATCCCGGCGCCAAGCACCAATACGTCGACCGTATCGGTGAACTCGGCGACGTCGTCGATCGGCAGGGTTTCCGGTAGCGCAGTTCCGCTCATGAGCGAATACTAGAACACGTTCTCGTTTTCCGGGAGCCGGCACGGTCTGCGCGGACGACGACCAGGAATTTCCTCGCTTGCCGCGAGCCCTCAGCGCGGGTCGAGGCTGTCGGCCAGCTTCGCCAGCGACGCCGCCACCTCGCGCAGAGCCTCGCCGACCTGGTGGCGGACCAACCCTGAGTCATTGGCTCCGGGAACCGCTTCGGCGTGCTCGTCGACCAGGATGCGCGTCGCCGCGCCGACCACCTCGGTCACCGTGGCCGAGGCGGCCTCCACATCGCGTTTTTCGAGCTCGCTCAACGGCGTGCGGACGGACGTCACCGTTCGCCGTGCTGCCCCGTGATTATCGCCGGATACCGGCATCAGGACGATCCGCTTGGATCCGTCGGGCTGGACCACCTCCACCAGCGACGTGCGGCTCATATCCGAGTACCCGCGGACTTCGACCATCGGGCCGAGGGTCGTATCGGCGGCGCCGGAACGGGGCGAGACCCCGATACTGTCGAGCGCATCGTCCTCGTGCCAGCGGTGCTTATTCTTGGCCTTCTTACCCACTGCCAGCCCTTCTGCTTGTCCATGATCGGCACCCGCCCCGCGCGGGCC
>NZ_JBAQWU010000112.1:0-19592 GCF_049299075.1 Gordonia sp. (in: high G+C Gram-positive bacteria) | reverse complement strand
CTGGCCGCTAGTGATCGCCGACTCGGAATCACCGGCGTCGCTCGACGCCATGTGCGCGCGCACGCAGGTCATCTGCACCACGGTCGGCCCGTACCTGCGCTACGGCGAGAACCTGGTGGTGGCTGCGGCGAGCGCGGGCACCGACTACGTCGACCTGACCGGCGAAGTCCCGTTCAGCCGGTTCACCATCGACAAGACCGACGAGCTGGCCCGCAGCACCGGCGCTCGCATCGTGAACTCGTGCGGTTTCGACTCGGTCCCCTCCGACCTGGGCACTTACCTGCTCTACCGCACGGCCGCCGCAGCAGGAGCGGGCACGCTCGGCGACACGACCATGGTGGTCGCGTCGATGCGCGGCGGCGCCTCCGGCGGCACCATCGACTCGATGCGGGTGATCGCCGAACAAGCCGGCGATCCGGGCACCCGGCGGCTCCTGCTGAATCCGCAGGCACTCTCCGGCGGTCCGGGCGACATCCCGCACGCCGGCCCCCGCGATGCGCCGAGCGATATCGCGCCGGTCAGTGCGAAGACGGTGGATCCGGCACTGCGCGGCACCCTCGCCCCGTTCTTCATGTCCTCGTACAACACGCGCGTGGTGCGCCGCTCCGACGTCCTGCTCGACGACGCCTACGGCCCCGACTTCCGTTACCGCGAGACGATGGCCGTCGGCGGTGTGCCGGTGCTCTCCGCGGCGATCGCCGGCGCCGTCTCGGTCGGCACCGGCATCGGTCTGGGCCTGATGGGTTTTGGGCCGACGCGCAAGCTGCTCGACCGCGTTCTCCCCAAGCCGGGCGAGGGCCCCAGCGAGAAAGCGCGGGAAGCCGGTCATTTCACTACCCACACCTATACGACGACGTCCAGTGGACGTCGCTTCCGCTCCCAGATCCGCGCCCAGGGCGACCCGGGTTACAAGGCCACCGCAGTAATGCTCGGCGAGGCCGCCCTGTCCCTCGCCCTAGATCGCGACAAGCTCCCCGACCGCGCCGGTGCGCTGACCCCGGCCGCCGCGATGGGCGACGTCCTGATCGAGCGCTTGCAGGGCGCCGGTTTCGAGATCGACGTCGTCGAACTGACCTGAGTCCGATGACCACCCTGCTCACCGAAGTATGCCGACCTGCTGTGGATAACACTCCGGTCGGCGCATGTTTCCAGCAGTAGCATTGTGCTCATGACCATCCAGTCGAGTCTGCCTCCCACACCCCCGGGGCTGCTGACGCTCACCGACTGGGCGGCCCTGCCCGAGGACGCTTCGGTCCGTACGGAGCTGCAGGAGGGGGTCCTGATCGTGTCGCCGAGACCAATGAAAGCGCACCAGCGGGTCGCCCGAGATCTGACTATCGCGCTGGCAACGCAGTTGCCCGAGTCGTGGGAAGTTCTGCCGGAAGTAGACGTGGTGCTGCGTACCGACTACCCGCCGACCGTCCGGATTCCCGATCTGGTCGTCGTACCCGTCTCGGCTCGGGAGCATCTCCGTGCGACGGACGTCGTGGTGGTGATCGAGATCATCTCGCCCGGCTCGGCTGGCCTCGACAAGGTGATGAAGCGCCACGAGTACGCCCAGGCCAGGATTCCGCATTACTGGATGGTGCACCCGGACCGCTCGATAACCACGTTGCGACTCGGCGGCGACGGCATCTACGAGGAGACCAGCGCACCGAAAACCGGACTGTGCGTGATCGACGAGCCGTTCCGGTTCGAGATCGACCTCACCCGGGTCTGAACCGCGCGCGCGCGACCGGACTACGCCTGGCCGGGCCGCAGCGCAATGAACAGCGCGTCGATGTCGGCGCACAGCCGGTCGCCGTCGTGCAAGGTGCCCTTGACGAACATCTTGCGGCCGTCACGCTTGTCCACCCAGGTCTTCATCGTCAGCGGAGTCTGCAGCGGCGTCAACGACCGGTAGCTCACCGTCAGGTAGGCGGTGCGGCAAATGCCGTGCACGTTCAGGGCCGCGGCCATGCCGCCGAGGTCGTCGAAGGCGACGGCCACGTGCCCTCCGTGGGCCACCCCGTTGCCACCGAGGTGGAACCGGCGAAACTCGACGGTGGCGGTGACGCCGTCTTCGCCGCCGGCGGTCACCTCGTACGGCGGCAGCGTGATGTTGCCCCGCGAGGGCAGGTCGACACGAGTGCCGGACGGGCTGGTCCACTCGTCAACCAGCATGGTGTCGAGCTTGGCGTTGAACTCCTTGAGCTCGTCGATCATCTCGGCGGCGAGCTCGGGGGTCGGACTGGCATACCGCATTTTGTCCATCAACGTGCGGACCTGCTCGACCAGTTCGCCGTAGCGTGGGCCGCCGCGTTCGGTGGTGATGTCAACCTGCGCGCGGAAGCCGCCCGCGTGCCCAGATTCTGCGTGCCCAGATTCTGCGTGCCCAGATTCTGCGGCCGGGGTCCAGTTGTCGCCTGCGGGTGCACCCTTCATCAGAACAACGTACCCCGGCCAAGTGAGCGACCGTTCACCCGAGGCCCGGCACCGCCTAAGCTCGACACCATGACTTCGCCGTTCGACCCCACCCAGTGGAAGACCGTCCCCGGATTCGACGACCTCACCGACCTCACCTATCACCGCCACAGCGGCGCCGGGCGCGCGAATGGCATCGTCCGCATCGCCTTCGACCGCCCCGAGGTCCGCAATGCCTTCCGGCCGCACACCGTTGACGAGCTGTACCGCACCCTCGACCACGCGCGCCGCTCCCCCGATGTCGGCACTGTTCTGCTGACCGGCAACGGCCCGTCCACCAAAGACGGCGGCTGGGCCTTCTGCAGCGGCGGTGACCAGCGAATTCGGGGCCGTTCGGGCTACCAGTACGCCACCTCGCACGACGACGACGTCGCCGCGGCCACCGTCGACGGCGTGGACACCGCGCGCGTCAAAGCCGAGGGCGGCCGACTGCACATCCTGGAAGTGCAGCGGCTGATCCGCACCATGCCGAAGGTGGTGATCGCCGTCGTGAACGGCTGGGCCGCCGGCGGTGGACATTCGCTGCACGTCGTCGCCGACCTGACCCTGGCGTCCCGCGAGCACGCCCGCTTCAAGCAGACCGACGCCGACGTGGGCAGCTTCGACGCCGGCTACGGCAGCGCGTACCTGGCCAAACAGGTCGGACAAAAGTTCGCCCGCGAGATCTTCTTCCTCGGCGAGGCCTACGACGCGCAGGCCATGTACGAGATGGGCGCGGTGAACCGGGTGGTCGACCACGCCGACCTGGAAAACACCGCCATCGAGTGGGGCCGGAAGATCAACGGCAAGTCGCCGACCGCGCAGCGCATGTTGAAGTTCGCGTTCAACCTGACCGACGACGGCCTGATGGGCCAGCAGGTCTTCGCCGGGGAGGCCACCCGACTGGCGTACATGACCGACGAGGCCGTCGAAGGCCGCGACGCTTTCTTGGAGAAGCGCGCCCCCGACTGGGACGACTACCCGTACTACTACTGAGCCGTACTACTGAGCCACTGGTTCGTTCAGCGCCCCGATGTCAGCCGATCAGTTCGCGGAGCGTCGCCATATCGGCCACCCGATCGGCGTGCGACAGCGCAGAGGGGGCGGCCAGCAATACTCCCACGCCGGAGTCGCGGAAAGCCTCCACCCGCTCGGCGACCACACTGCGCGGACCGATGAGGCTCATCGCGCGCACCAGATCGTCGGGCACGGCC
Source organism: Gordonia sp. (in: high G+C Gram-positive bacteria) (assembly GCF_049299075.1). Taxonomy (GTDB): domain Bacteria; phylum Actinomycetota; class Actinomycetes; order Mycobacteriales; family Mycobacteriaceae; genus Gordonia. The sequence continues at coordinate 15,936 of NZ_JBAQWU010000112.1, read as the reverse complement.
GCGGCAGCTTCATCCTTGCGGCCGCCCAGGTACAGATCCTGAATCAGCTTGGCCTCGTCGACGTAGCCGTAGCGCTGCACCAGCGAATTGTAGAAGTTCTTACCGCGCGCCCCCATGCCGCCGATATACAGGGCCGCATGATGCCGCACGATCGCCAGGCACCGCTCGATCTCGGCTTCGTCGTCGGAGATGCGGGCCGCCGCCTGCACGACGATCTGCAGCGGACCGAGTTCCGGGTCACGCTTGGCTGTGCCGGCCGCGAGCGCCGGACCGAATGCGGCGTCCAGGTATTCGGGGTGGAACAGGAACGGCTGGAACTCCTCGAACTTCTCGGCAGCCAGCTCGACATTCTTCGGGCCGATCGCGGCCAACAGCATCGGGATACGGTCACGCACCGGGTGGTTGATGATCTTCAGCGGCTTACCCAGACCGCTGCCGCCGTTCTCGGCAGTCAGCGGCAGCTGGTAGTGCTTACCCTCGTACTCGAGGCGTTCACGGCGCCAGACCTTGCGACAGATGTCAGCGGTCTCCCGGGCGCGGCCAAGCGGGAAGTCGTACTTGACGCCGTGGAAGCCCTCGATCACCTGCGGACCGGACGCGCCGATGCCCAGGATCGCGCGGCCGCCACTGATGTAATCCAAGCCGGCCGCAGTCATCGCCAGATTGGTGGGGGTGCGCGAGTACAGCGGCAGGATGCCGGTCTGCAGTTCCATGGTCTCGGTGCGCGCGGCGATATAACCGAGCTGCGAGACGGCGTCGAAGCTGTACGCCTCCGGCACCGTCACCCGTGCCACGCCCACCTCCTCAAAATCGTGGAGGTTATCGATGGTCGCGCGGAAGTCGCCCGCGTAGTTGATCGGCATACCCAGCTTCATGGGTGACACGGTAGCCCGAGCGCACGTTCGGTTGCCATCGCACCGGCACGACAACCCACGTTTACCCGTGCGCCATGTTCCCGATCCCGTCCGTCAAACTACCGGGCAAACCTTCGGAAACCGGCGAGTGAACACTCCGTTAACTCGCCAAAAATCAAGGCAAACCCGCAGGTAGAGCCCTAGGTCCTCAGGAGGTTCAGAATTGACGAATATCTGCACCGAGGCCGCATAGTTAACGACATGAGCGCAGAGACTCTGATCCTTCTGCTGTTGATCGTCACGGCCCTCGGCTTCGACTTCACCAACGGCTTCCATGACACCGGCAATGCCATGGCGACGTCCATCGCCACCGGCGCCCTCAAACCCAAGGTGGCGGTCACCATCGCCGCCGTCCTCAACCTGGTGGGCGCGTTCCTCTCGGTCGAGGTCGCCACCACCGTCACCAAAGGCATTCTGAACATCCCCTCCGATCCGGGGGAGCTGAGCACCGAGGTGGGCGGCCCCACCATCGCGCTGACGATCATCTTCGCTGGCCTGATCGGCGCGATCATCTGGAACGTCGTCACCTGGCTGTTCGGTTTGCCGTCGTCGTCGTCGCACGCACTGTTCGGCGGTTTGATCGGCTCCGGCCTGGCGGCCAGCGTCAGCATCAACTGGAACGGGATCGTCGGCAAGGTGATCGTGCCTGCACTGCTCGCGCCGGTCATCGCCTGCATCGTCGCCTCTGTCGGCACGCTGCTGATCTACGCGATCACCAAGAAGATCTCCGAGCGCCGCAAAGAAGAAGGCTTCCGCCACGGCCAGATCGCCAGCGCCTCGCTGGTCTCCCTCGCCCACGGCACCGGCGACGCACAGAAGACGATGGGCGTCATCGCCCTCGCGCTGATCGTGACCGGCCACCTCAATCCCGACGTCGCCGAGGAGGGTCTACCGCTCTGGGTCATCGGTTCCTGCGCTATCGCTATCGCGATGGGCACCTACCTCGGCGGCTGGCGCATCATCCGCACCCTGGGCAAGGGTCTCGTCGAGATCAGCTCCCCGCAGGGTATGGCCGCCGAGGCCTCCTCGGCCGCGATCATCTTGACCTCGTCGGCCGCTGGCATGGCGCTGTCCACCACACAGGTCGCCACTGGCTCGATCATGGGCTCGGGCCTGGGCCGTAAGGGCGCCGAAGTCCGCTGGGGCGTCGCCGGCCGTATGGCGATCGCCTGGCTCACCACGCTGCCAGCCGCCGCCCTGGTCGGCGCCCTCTGCTACTGGCTGGCCAGCGCCATCGGCGGCGCGCTCGGCGCCCTAGTGATCTTCGCGATCCTGGTTGCCGCATGTGTGTGGATGTGGATGCGCGCCCAGCAGCACAAGGTCGACTCCAACAACGTCAACGCCGATTGGGATGACGAGACCGGCTCGGTGATCCCGGCCGACCTCCGCGAGACCACCGTCGTCGAATCTGACGTCGTCGAATCTGGGGCCGGCGACCCCAAACCGCAGGCCTGAACCCGACCGAGACGCGAGAAAGAGAAAAGACATGGGAATCGACTTCGCCGACATCGGTAAGTCCATCGCCAACGTGCTGGCCATCGGCCTGATCCTGGGAGCCGGCCTGCCCGCACTGTTCGCGGTCGGCATCCGCATGATCGCCACCGGTACCGCCAGCGACGACGGCCCCGTCGTCACGCACGACAACCCCGGGCTCCGGTTCGTCGGCTACTTCCTGTACGCCGTCGTCGGTGCGGTGATCGTTCTGGGAATTCTGTGGATCACCCGACAGACCCTGTACCACCACATGGGCATTCAGATCTTCCCGGCGAGCGCCTACAAATAAGCCCACCTCACTCACGGAAGGCCCGTTCGCCTTATGGCTACGAACGTGTTCGACAACGTCATCAACTGGATCCGCACCGGATACCCCGATGGGGTCCCGCCCACCGACTATCCGCCGCTGTTCGCGCTACTGAGCCCGATGCTCGACGAGTCCGAAATCACCGACGTGGTGCTCGCCCTGGCCCTGGACCGCGACCCCGAGTCAGCCACCACCCGAGCTGATGTCGCCGCGGCTATCGGCAAGGTCACCGAGGACCAGCCCGCACCGTCGGCGATCAACCAGGTCGCGGCGCGGCTGGCCGCGGCGGGTTGGCCGCTCGACGCCCACGTCGTTCGCTGAATCCAGCGATATGCCCGAACGAGCAGGCAAACTCCAATCGGTCATCGCCTGGCTCCGCTCGGGATATCCGAACGGGGTTCCCGAGCACGACTATGTGCCACTCTTCGCCCTCCTCCGTCGGCAGCTGAGCGTCGACGAGATCAGCGAGGTGGCCACCGCCCTCAGCGTGGCCGCGCATTCCGACGAGATCATCGACCGGATTGACGCGGGCGTAGCGATTTCCCGCATCACCGACGAACCACCATTGCCAGCCGATGTGAACCGGGTGCGTACTACGCTGGAGAAGGCGGGCTGGCCGTTCGACGATCAGCCGCTCGCCCCGACTGATCCACCCGGAGAGGAAGTCCCCTGACCCGGATCCTGCGGCCCTTGCCGTTACCGTCCACTCCCGCCGTGCTCGCCGCACGGCGGGAGTTGGCGTCTCTGCTCGAGGGCCAGGAGGCGTTCCTTCCCGTCCCGGCCGAGCCGGGCGCCGCAGCAGATCTGGAAGCCTCGCTCGGGGCCGGAACGCCGGTCGACGAACGGTGCGCGCTGGTGGTCTCGACGTCGGGTACGACGGGAATCCCCAAGGGCGCCATGCATTCTCGCGATTCACTGCATGCATCGGCAGCAGCCACGGCCACAGTATTGGGCGGTCCCGGGAGCTGGCTGCTGACGCTCCCGCCGCACCACATCGCCGGACTCCAGGTGCTCTTGCGCTCGTACGCGGCGGGGTTCGAGCCAGTGGTCGTCGACGTCTCCACCGGCTTCGATCCGGCCGCCTTGCCTGCCGCGGTGGCCGCGATGACCGGGCCGCGCCGGTACACCTCACTGGTTCCACTGCAGCTGCGCAAGGCGCTCACCGATCGCGCCGCCACCGAGGCGCTCGCCGAGCTGGACGCGATCCTGGTTGGCGGGGCGGCCACTCCCCCGGCCCTCGCCGAGGCGGCACGCGAGGCGGGGCTGAATATCGTGCGCACCTACGGCATGAGCGAAACCGCAGGCGGCTGCGTGTACGACGGAATCCCGCTCCCGGGCACCCGCGTGCACATCATCGATCCGGGGGCCGACGGAGTCGGACGCGTCGAATTGGGTGGCGGGACAACGGCTTTCGGCTACCGCAACCTTCCCGAGCACGCTGCCTTCGCTCACCCCGGATGGTTTCGCACCGATGACCTCGGTGCCCTTGAGCACGGCGTGCTCCGGATCGTTGGACGTGCCGACGAGGCGATCTCCACCGGCGGACTGACCGTCGTACCTCAGGTAGTCGAAGCCGCGCTCGATGACGTCGACGGCATCGCGGCCTGCGTGGTCTTCGGGGTGCCCGACGAGCGACTCGGCGAGGCGGTAGCGGTCGCCGTGGTGCCTGCGGGCGAGGAGACTCCCGTCCTCGCGCACCTGCAGAGCGTGGTGGCACAGCAGCTCGACAAGTACGCGGCGCCCAGGCACCTCATCGTCGTCGATCAGCTTCCTACACGCGGGGTAGGCAAGCCGGACCGCCGGGCTTTGCGGGCGCGATTCACGGGCGGCACAATAGCGGCATACCCGCAGCACGGAAGTGCCTAGCGGCGAGCCAAGAGCCACCCCCGTCACCTGATAAGTTGGGGCCATGTCTGCGGCTAAAAAACGTCTCTTGTTCACCAGTGCTCGCATGCCCTTCGCCGTGGATGAGATCCACAAACTCGGCGATGAGATGGGCCACTACGTCGTCGCCACCGACACCTTCCGCGAGTCGCCGGGCCTGCACTCAGCCGGGGTGAACCAGGGCTACCTGACTGCGCCGCCGACCCAGGAACCGGACAACTTTGTTCGCGATGTGATCGGCGCGGTCCAGGCCCAGGACATCGACTGGGTGCTGCCCTGCTTCGAGGAGGTCTTCTACCTCGCCAAGAACCGCGAGCTGATCGAAAAGAGCGCACCGGACACGACGCTGTTCTGGCCGAGCCTGGACGCGCTCACCGAGGTCAACGACAAGACCACCTTCGCCGACCTCTGCGAGCGGCTCGACCTGCCGGTCGCCGAGACCGTCGTATGCACCACGTCGGAGGAGTTCGTGGCCGCCACCCAGAAGTGGGAGCACTGGTTCGCGCGCGCCAGCTTCGGCCGCGGCGGACTGGACATCATCACCAACTACGGTCCGCTGGCCGGCGAGACCGCCGTCGAGGACATCACACCGACGGACGACGACCCGTGGCTGGTGCAGGAGTTCCTGGTCGGCCAGGATCGCTGCAGCTGGAGCATCTGCCACGAAGGCGAAGTGGTCTTGCACTCGTGCTACCACCACCCGCTGGCCATCGACGACCGCGGCGGCATCGTCTTCGAGTCAGTCGATTCACCGGAGTCCCTGGCCGCCGTGCAGAAGATCGCCAAGGAACTGAACTGGACCGGCCAGATCAGCATGGATTACCTCGCCACCGAGGACGGCACGCACTACATGGTCGAGTGCAATCCGCGCCCGACCGCGGGCTGCACCATCGCCACCGCCGAAGAACTCGACACCGCGCTGTTCAACCCCGACGGCCTGGTCGTCGTGCCGGGTGGCCGAAAGAAGATGATCAAAGCCGCCGTGCTGCGCGACGCCCTGCTGCACCCGACCCGCGCGAAGTCCGACTTCGCCGCAGCCAAGGGCGCCAAGGGTGTCTACGACCAGCGCAAAGACCACATGCCGCTGATCTACTCGGCGCTGAGCCTGCGCCACGTACTGGCCTACCGCAAGGCCGCCGGCAAAGAAGCGAGCAAGGAGTTGCTGGTCGCCGCGCAATTCTTCGACATCCTCTACGACGGCTCCCCGCTGAACTAGCGTCGCCGCTGAACTAGTGTCGCCGCTGAACTAGCAGAGACAACGAAGGGCACGGCCACCGCGTAGTGGCCGAGCCCTTCGTCGTGCGTAGGACGGTTCCTGAGCGCGTCGAAGGACGGTTAGCTTTAGCTGGTCCAGAGGATGGCGATCGCGCAGATCGTCACCGAGAGCGCCACCGCGCCCCAGTACATGGCCTGCGGCACCGGTTTGCCGGTCTTCTTCTGCTGCGCACTGCCCATGCCGAGCACGCCGCCGAGCACCACCAGCAGCACCATCTTGGTGATGAGCTTCGGGTAGTTCGCATCGAAGTCGCCGAACGGCGCCGACAGGATCACGCCGGTGATCAGCGAGATCACCAGACCGATGTTCATGGTCGAGTTGAACTCGTAGCGCTTGCGGATCGCTCCCTCCAACAGCGCACCCAGCGTCATGGCGAAACCGATGAGGTGAAGGACAACAATGACGTGGCGTAGTACATCCATAGCCGCAGCATACGGCCAAGTCCGACGCCTCCGCCGCTTACCGTTACCTAACTTCGACGGCGCGTGCGGCCCGGCTATCGCGCGTCATTTCCAATGGTGCGCGTCGTGCACCGCGCGCGACGTCTAACACCACGCGCGCTTGATCGCTCAACTCCCAGCGCCTCAGCTCAGTGAGCGTCCAGCCCGGTTCCGCTAATCGGCGCCGACACCCGCCAACGCGTCACCGGTGGTCGTACTCGGGGTGATCGTACTCGGGGTGGTCGTGCTCGGGGTGGTCGTGCTCGGGGTCTCGGCGGCCGCGTCGGATACCGACCCGCCAGCGCCCACCTCCGTCGTCGATTCCTCGACCGGCACACTCTCCTTCTTCCCGTGCCGCGGCACGGTGCCCGACCAACTCTGGCTCGGGTTCGTCCAGTCACCGTTGCTGTCGCGGAGCCGATGATCGGCCAGCCCACGAGTGGCGGCCTTCTCCTTCTCGGTCGGCTGCGTGGCGCCATCTGCGAGGGCCGAAATGCCCTTCGGCCCCGTCGGCTGCAGTCCGCCGTTGCCCGCCCCGATCGAAATCCCGCCGTATGCCTTCTTGTCGGCAACATCGGTCATCGGGTAGAAGAACTCCGCCTGCCGGTCCCAGCGATTGAGGTCACCCTCGGTGTACTTGAGGCCCACCGCGTCGTAGATCATCGCGTTTAGCAGCGCCAGCGGGTGGTAGGTGTCGTAGACGGCGTAGGCGGTCTTGCCGTCGACGCTGTGCAGCATGGTCGGCTCGGCAAGGCCGCCGCCGGCACCCGGCTTGATCAGCGAGATACCGTTGGCGCTCGGCGTGCCGTCGAGGTGCCCGTAGGGGCCGTCGCCGGGCGAGTGGATCGCAACGAACCCGGCCAGATTGACCAGCAGCGACGACACCGGACGCAGCGAGTTCCACTGCCAGTCCGACACCGGGTCCCCCTGCACGATCACCGAGATCACCTGGACGTCGCCGGTGGCGTTCGGGTCGCGGGCACCGTCGTTGTCGATGCCGAGCAGCCCGAGCGCCGGAGTCACCACCAGGTTGCTCAGCGGGAGGTCGCGGGCCCACCCTTTGATGCCCCACGGACTGCGCGGGTCGGAGGTCAGCAGGATCAGCGTGTTGGCGCCCAGCCACCCCTGCTGGCTGGCCTGTGCTGCGGCGTTACCGAGGGCCTCGGCGCCCTGCGAGTAGCCCGTGTAGACGACGATCCCGTCATAATCCTTCAGCAGTTCCATGACGGTCAGGTTCTGCTGCTCGGCCACGGCGCTCGACGCTCCGTAGGTCGGCGCGAAGATCGGCAAGCCCAGCGGCGTGCTTGCTTTCCCTGTGATGAGCGGGAAGAACGACTCCGGGTACCGGATGTACGCCGCATCGCGGCTCCCGACAATACCGTCGATCCGTGGGTGCAAGCCGGTGTCATCGGTGCCCGGGGTGACGACCACGATGGCGTTCGGGCCGCCGCCAGCGAGGACCTGCCCCAGCAGATCGTTGCGGGCCCGATCGTCGGTGCCGGCCTTCCAGTCGAAGACCGTGCCATTGCCCGCCATCGGCGCCGCACTGGGAGCAGCCGGAACCGGCGCGACAGCCAGCGCGTACGGCGCGGCGGCGCCGAGACAGAGGCCGCAGGCGAGGGCCGTGGCGGCTAGGCGATTGCGGGATGTGGCGGAGCGGAGCAGCACGAAGCAGGTCTTTCGTCAGGTGGGGCGCCGGCGGAACCTAGCTGCGGCTACGGGGCGTGTTACCACTCCAGAAAACCACGCGATAACCTGCGGAGACGCACCAGAAATAGACAAACTGGAAAGTTCATCTCGTCGGCTGTCACCTGATTGGGGGCCACCCGGCACACTCGGCACCCCGAATGGAAAGATGGCTCTCGTGGCCACCGTAAGTCAATGGATCGAGGGCGCTCGGCCCCGCACCCTGCCCAACGCAATCGCACCGGTCGTCGTCGGCGTCGGTGCCGCCGCCCACGCGGGCGAAGTGAATTGGTGGAAGGCTGCGCTCGCCCTGGTCGTCTCGATCGCGCTCATCATCGGCGTCAACTTCGCCAACGACTACTCCGACGGCATTCGCGGTACCGACGACGACCGCGTCGGCCCACTCCGCCTGGTTGGCTCGCACGCCGCCAGTCCGAAGTCCGTGAAGGCGGCAGCATTCGGCTGCCTTGCGGTCGCAGCGGCGGCCGGGCTGGTCCTGGCGATCACGTCGGCCTGGTGGTTGATCCTGATCGGCGCCGTCTGCCTACTCGGCGCCTGGTTCTATACCGGCGGTAGTCGGCCGTACGGCTACGCCGGCTTCGGCGAGGTCGCCGTCTTCGTATTTTTCGGTCTGGTCGCTGTGCTGGGCACGCAGTTCGTGGTGGCCGGAACCCTCGACGTCACCGGCCTGCTCTGCGCGATCGCGATCGGCTGCTTTTCCAGCGCCGTGCTGGTGGTGAACAATCTGCGCGACATCCCCACCGACACCGAGTCCGGCAAGGTGACTCTCGCGGTGCGCCTGGGCGACCAGCACACCCGCACGCTCTTCGTCGGCCTGCTGATCGTGCCCTTCGTGATCACCTTCGCGCTCACCATTTTCCTGAACAGCTGGGCGCCGGTCGGCCTGATCGCCGTCCCACTGGCCTTCTTTGCCCAGCGTCCGGTCATCTCCGGCGCCACCGGCCGCGCCCTGATCCCGTCGCTGGCCACCACCGGCCTGGCCATGCTCGTCTGGGCCCTCGCCACCGCCCTCGCCCTCGCCCTGGCCTGACCCTTCGACAAGCTCAGGGATCGAACTGCCCCACGACGCCCCCCGAGCCCCAGATGCCCCCCCCCGAGCCCCAGGTGCCCCCTGAGCTCCAGATGCTCCCTGAGCCCCAGATGTTCCCTGAGCCCCAGATGTTCCCTGAGCTTGTCGAAGGGGCGACGGGTCAGACACCGGCCGGGGCCTCATGGAGGCTCGCCAGCACGGCGTCGCGCAGCTTGTCGACGGTGGTCGCCGACTCGATCAGCGCGACCGAGGCCGGGTCACCGGCGTCGAGAATGCCTAGGAGCAGGTACTCCGGGTGGAGCGTACGGTCGCCGCGCTCCCGCGACCGTCGGGTCGGGGCGCTTTCGCGATACGAGTGTTTTTGGTGCACTGCCTGCCGGCTGACCTGCAGGATGTCGGCGATCTGCTGCCCACTCCACCCCGCCGATCGCGCATTGGCCACCCGCACGTCTTCCAGACGATCAGCCAGGTGCGCAGTGCGCGGACCGCCGCGAGACCGACCGCCGGGTCGCTGCTCACGGCAAGCGTTGTCAAGCTTTGTTGACACCATCGGCACGTCTGGGCTTCCTGCGGCCGGAGTTGGTTCGCGCGGCCGGAATAGTCCGACAGCGGGAACCGGATCCGACAGCGGGAATCGGCCGCCGGGCTACTCGGCGAGGATGGACTCGGTGATGTTCATCCGAGAAGCGCGCAGGGCCGGGACGAGGGCGCCGATCAGGCACAGCGCAGCGGCTGCAGCGACGTAGCCCGCCGACGAGAGGAGCGGACTGTAAGCGATGTCGACCGAGGTGGTTTCGGTGAGGATCAGGTCGGCCAGATAGTGCAGACCGCCGCCCATCACGACGCCGACCAGCGCACCGACGATGGCGACCGACCCGGCCTCGGCAAGCACCATCCGCACGACGAACCGGCGCGAGGCGCCCATCGCGCGCAGCACACCCAATTCCCGACGACGTTCCAGCACTGACAGCAGCAACGTGTTCAGCAGCGCGATGGCGGCCGCCGCCGCAACAATCCACTGGATCGCGACGGTGAATGCGCCCGCTTGCTCCACCGTTTGCTGCGTCGCCTTGAGCGCATCGGCACCCGAATAGACGTGAACCGGGCGGTTGCCCGCACCGGGGAACTCATCGGCGATCGCGGCGAGCTGACGCTCCACCTCGGTCTTGTCCGCATCCGGCGTCGTGAAGATCTGCAAGTATGTGCGCCCAGGCCGGTTGAACCATTCGGCCATCAACTTCGCCGAGATCGCCCCGGTGCCCGAGTCGATCGTCACGTAGTTGACAGTGTCCCGGACGACGAGCTCGTGGTAGCCGGTCGGCGTCGCGAGGCGCAGGGTGTCGCCGGTCTGCACACCGAGGGTCCGGGCCAGCACCCGCGAGACCAAGATGCCGTCGCCGTCGAGCGTTTGCTGCGCAGCCTCCGGGGTCGCCTTCTTCAAGAAGGGCGCCGCCGCACCGGGCTCCAGGCCCTGCAGCATCGCGCGGGCATCGCCGATGTTCACCGCCGCCCACTGTCCGCCGACGACTCGCTCCACGCCCGGCACCGCGGCCGCGCGTTCGGCAATCTCCGGATTCAAGATAGGCCCGATGGGGATGTCGCTTTTGTCGCGCGAGGACACGTAGAAGTCCGGATCGCTCAGTCCGTCCAGGGAATTGCCGATCGAATCGATCATGTTGTTCAGCGCACCGGACGTACCGAGACCAACCGCAATCGCCACCGCGACCGTCATCACCGTGGCCCACACGCGCCGCGGAGCGCGGTCACTGTTGATGGCCGCCAGCCGTCCAGGCCCGCCGAACCGCCGCGACACCGCCACCACGCCGCGCACCAATACGACCAGAATCCCGAAGCACAGAAGCAGGCCGCCGATCGAGTAGACCGCGCCAGCCAGCAGCGCCGCCCGCCCCTCCACCGTCCGCGCCATCACGAACGATCCAGCGACCAACACGGCGCCAAGAATCCCGGTGAGCCACAACAGTTTTCGCGCCGGCGGCTGAGCATCGGTCGCCGCACCCGGCACCATCGCCTCGACCGGCGCCACCGCAAACACCGACCGCGCCGCCAACGCGCACGCAGCGACACAGGCCACCACGCACGCGATCACCGCGAGCGGCGCGGCGAAACCTGGCAAATGATAGTGAATCTGTAACGACGTCGAGCCCACCGTCGACGGCAGCTTCCCGACCGCCCACCGACCGGCCACAATGCCAACCGGCACGCCGATCAACCCGCCCACCAGCCCGAAGATCGCGGCCTCGCCAAGCAAGTCGGCCACCAGGTGGCGGCGACGCGCACCCAACGCGCGAATCATCGCCAGCGACTGGCGCCGCGAGGCCACCGCCATATTCATCGTGTTGAACACCAGGAAGGCCGCGATCACCAGCGAAACCATCGACACCAGCAGCGTCGAATCGCGGGTCACCGCGCTGGCCACCTCGGACTGACGTACCCGAAAGTCCGGGTCCACCACGCTCGCCCGACCGCCGACGACGGTCTGGACCTCCTGGCGTAGCTGCGCCTCGGAGACCTCGCCGTTGGGCACGATCATGATCGAGTCGACAGCGTCGTCGAGCCCGGAAAGCTGTTGCGCCAGCGTGAGATACGCGAATATGAACCGTCCCCCGTTGAGCACATCGGTCGACCGATCGTCGATCACCCGCAGCACCCGGACCTGTTGGCCGGCGACGGTGACGGTCTGTCCCTCGGTCAGGCCGGTGCGCGCCCCGGCAAAGATCCCATCGGCCAGGTCAGCCGGATCGGGGGCCTGCCCCGACCCCGCCGCCGCCGACTGCAGCTGCGGCGAGAGCGAGGCCACGCGTGCGTCCGAACCCAGGAGTGTGATCGACTCGCCGCCGAGCAAGACCACGCCCCGCACGACGGGCACCACAGCTTTCGCGCCGGTCACCTCGCTGCGCAGCTCGCCGATCAGCGCATCGCTCACCCCGGTGTCGGCGATCGCGGCCACCTCGAGGGTCGCCGTTCCGGAGATCGCCGCATTGAACTTGCGGACGGTGTCGGTCATCGACCCGTACGCACCGAGCACCGCAATCAGCAACCCGGACGCGACGATCACCACGATCAGCGAAGTGACCACACGCAGCCGGTGACTGGCCAACTCACGCAGATTCAAGATCCGCACGCGCGTCACCGCCGCGCCAAACGCACCGAAGTTCATCAACGCCTCACAACGCGCGATGGCGGCCGCCGCCGTCGATGCGAGGAATAGGGCCGGTCATCCAGAGCGCACCGGGAGCCTGCTGGGACGGCGACCCTTCGATGGGCGGTTCCTGAGCTCCGTCGAAGGATGGTTCTTGAGCTGCGCCGAAGGGCTCAGGGAGCGGCGGGAGGTCGTGGATTTTGCCGTCACGGACGGTGATCACGCGGTCGCTGAACTCGGCGGCGTCGTCGGCGTGCGTGACCATCAGGACCAGGCGGTCCGGCTCGTCGTGCGCGACCTCCGCAAGCAGCGCCAGCACATCCGCACCAGTTTTGGAGTCGAGGTTGCCGGTGGGCTCATCGGCCAACAGAATCTTGGGGTTCATGATCAGGCTGCGGGCGATGGCGACCCGCTGCATCTGACCGCCGGACAACTCGGCCGGGCGGTGGTCGATCCGGTTCCCCAACCCCACGCGCTCCATCAGTTCCACGGCACGCGGTTTGGCAGCCGCCAGCGACCTGGAATCGAGCAGCATCGGCAGCGCGACGTTCTCCCACGCCGACAGGGTGGGCACCAGGTTGAAGAACTGGAAAATGAAACCCACCCGGTGGCGACGGAACTCCGACGCGCCGTCATCGTCGAGGGTGCCCAGGTCGACGCCATCAACCGTGATCGATCCCGAGGTGGGCGTATCGAGGGCGCCGAGAATATGCAGCAGCGTCGACTTTCCCGCGCCGGACGGGCCGATCACCGAGACAAACTGGCCGCCCTCCAGACGCAGACTCGCGCCGTCGAGGGCCCGGACGCGTTCAGTCCCCATCTGATATTCCCGGACCAGATCACGGGCTTCGACCAGCGCCACTGCGGTCAGTCCTCGTCGCCGCGAAGCCGCGCGTGCAGATCGCTCTTTCGGGAGGCGCGATCGGCGTCGACCAAAGAGATCTGCTCGTTCACCTTCAGCCGGATGGTTTTGAACACGAACATACCCAACGGCAGTGCGATGACCACGCCAAACAGTGCCGCGGCCAGTACGGGAACAGTGACTCCGGCGGCTTTACCGACATAGAAGATAATCACCGCGACGATGGCGACCAGACCCATCCGGACCAGCGTGTAGAGCGCGATCCAACCAACGAGAGACCCGATGGACGCTTTCGTCTCGTTTCCCTGGTTATCGGTGGGTTCTACCTGCTGATCCGTCATGTCCGACAGCCTACCGGGCGCCTGAATCGATCCACCAAGAGCCGATACGTACGGTCGCGCGACCAGATAGTTGAACCGGACCAGGCGGACATTACCGACTCTTTACCGTTTCCTGACCATTCGAGCACCTGGCACTTCGGGGTGTAGACAGTGCATATGACCCAGACGATCACCCCCACCATCGCCCGTCAGCACAACCTGACTCCCGGTCAGGTGGCCGAGATGTTCAACGTGAATCCGAAGACGGTCGCCCGCTGGGCCAGCACCGGCGTGCTGCCGTCTATCCGCACCCCCGGAGGCCACCGCCGCTTCCGCGAGGCTGACGTCGTCGCCCTGCTGAACCGCTAGCAATCGCCGAGAAGCAGTCTTCCCGAGTCGGCGAAACCCGGTTCACCCCGAGCCCGTCGAGGGGTCGAAGGATGGTTCCTGAGCCCACGAAGCCCGGTTCACCCCGAGCGCCCGAGGGGTCGAAGGACCGGCGGCCGAAGGGTACCCTGGAGCCATGGCTTTTGTGTACCTGCTGATCATCGTCGTCGCGATCGGTTTCGTGGTGTGGAAGATGACCCAGGCGCAGGGCGGTGCGCCCACCAGTTCCGGGCCGCAGCGTGACGTACCGCGCGGACCGGACGACGACCCCGACTTCCTCGGCAAGCTGTAGACCACATGACGAAGGGCGCTCCCGCAATCTCGGGAGCGCCCTTCGTCGTACGGGGACGGGTCGTCCGGGGTGTTCTACTTCGCGTAGTCGTAGAAGCCGCGGCCGGTCTTGCGTCCGTAGTAGCCGGCGTCGACCATGCGACGCAGCAGCGGCGGGGCCGCGTACTGCGGCTCGGCGAACTCAGCGTAGAGCGACTCGGCGACGGCCAAGCACACGTCCAAACCGACCGTGTCGCACAAACGCAGCGGACCCATCGGGTGACCGCAGCCGTTCACCATGCCGGCATCGATGTCTTCGGCCGAGGCGAAACCGCTCGCGTACATCCGGATCGCACCCAGGAGGTACGGGATCAGCAGTGCGTTGACGATGAAGCCCGCCTGATCCTTGGATTCGATGGTCACCTTGCGCAAGTCATCAGTGGCGAACGCCGCCACCTTGTCGACGACGGCGCGATCGACCTTCAGCGTGGTGACGAGCTCCACCAGCGGCATCACCGGCACCGGGTTGAAGAAGTGCATGCCAAGCACACGCTCGGGATGCTTGGTGGCGTTAGCCAGGCGGATCACCGGGATCGAGGACGTATTGGTCGCCAGAATCGCATCCGGCGCGATGATCTCGTCGAGCTTGTGGAAATACTCGAGCTTCAGCGACTCGATCTCCGGCATGGCCTCAATCACCAGGTCACTGTCGGCGAAACTTTCGATGTCGGTGGTGACGGTGACCCGGGCCAGCGCGGCATCGGCGTCGTCCTGGCTCAGCTTGCCGGCTTTGACACCGCGCGCCAGGCTGCCCGCGATGCGCTGCTGCGCGGCGTCGACGGCCTCGGCGCGCTCCAGCACGCGCACGGTGGATCCAGCCTTGGCGATCACCTCGGCGATACCGGCACCCATGGTGCCGCCGCCGATCACTCCGACGTTCTTCATTGCTCTCCTTCTAGGGATGGGAATTAAACGCCCGCGTACGAGTGCAGGCCGGAAATCACCAGGTTAATGGCGAACAGGTTGAACACGACCGTCACCAAACCGGCGACGTTGATCCAGGCGGCGGCCACGCGCCAGCCCGCGGTGGCTCGGGCGTGCAGGTACGCGGCGTACACCACCCACGAGATGAAGCTGACCGTCTCTTTGGGGTCCCAGCCCCAGAAGCGACCCCATGCCGACTCGGCCCAGATGGCGCCGCAGATGACACCCAATCCGAACAGCGGGAACGCGAAGACGACGCACTTGTACGCCACCCGGTCGAGAGTCTCCGACGACGGCAGGTACTCCATGCTCGACGGCCACCGCTCACGGACCAGGAACAGAATGCTCAGTACGCCGGACACCAACAGCACACCCGACGAAATGGAGATCACCGAGACGTGGATGGCTAGCCAATACGATTTCAGTGCGGGCACGACCGGCGCGGCATGGGTGTAGAGCCACTTGCCTCCGACGAACATCATGATGATGGCGAACAGCAGCACGAAGCTCATCAGCGGGCGTTGCGCGGGTTTGCGCAGCGCCACCAGACCACCAGCGACGGTGGCCGCGCAGGTCAGGGCGATGAACTCGTACATGTTGCCCCACGGCATGCGATCGGTGGCCAGACCGCGCAGCACCAGCGATGCCACCAGTGCGATCAGCCCGAGAACCGCCACCGGGTAGCCAGCGCCACTGAGCATCGCCGCCCGATTGCGGGGCGCCCGCTGCTGCGGGCCACTGACGCGGCCGGGCGTGCGGTCGTCGGCAACCGGGGCTCGGGTCGACGACGATGCCACAGCGCCGGCGCCGACCAATTCACGCGCCTTCAGATCGCTCTCGACCAGATCGCCAGCATAGGTCTTCGCCTTGGCACCGGCGGCCAGGGCCGCGAAGACCAGCA
>NZ_JBAQWU010000111.1:0-2897 GCF_049299075.1 Gordonia sp. (in: high G+C Gram-positive bacteria) | reverse complement strand
AAAGGTGAGGCCGATCCGCGTCCGGCGCAGGGCGCGCCGTACCAGCGGATCAACGCGGTGGCACCGGCTAATCCGGTCGTGCCTGCCGATGCGCCCGGCGCGCTACGGCTGTCGATCACGCCGATCGAGCGGGAACCGGCCAGCTCGGAGTAACCGGCCGAACGATTTCGTGCCCGGTTCGGAGTAGAAGTGTGTCCAGAGAGTGCCAATTGCGTCGAATCGGGGCGTTCTGGGGTGCCCGCGGTTTAGCTTCTCCTAGTGACTGCATTCAAAGTGATCGTTGAGATCCTGCTGTTCCTCATCCCGCTTGCGCTGGGTGCTAAGTACGGGCCGATGGCACTGATCGGCGGGGCCGCCGTATCGGTGTTCATCATGGTCGAAGTGATGCGGCTGGAGCCGGGTCAGGCCCCGATTGCTGCGGTCTTCATCATTCTGTCGGTGATCTGCGCGACCGCGGCGTTGACTGCGGCCGGCGGCATGGCCTGGCTGGTGCGGCTGGCGGAGAAGGGGCTGCGGAAACATCCGAAGCAGATCCCGGTCGTCGGCCCGCTCCTGGTCTGGTTGTTCACCGTCATGTCGGGCACCGGCAACATCACCTTCGCCCTGGTGCCGATCCTGTACGAGGTCTCCTACAGTGCCAAGATTCGCCCGGAACGGGTGCTGGCCACCGCCAACGCGGTCTCCCAGTTGGCGCTGATCGCCAGCCCGGTGGCCGCGGTCAGCTACGTCTTTCTCAAGTACACCGAGCCGGACGGCAACTCGCTGGGCAAAATGCTCGCCGTTACCGTCCCGGCGACGCTGATCGCCACCATCCTCGCCTCCCTGGTGATGTCGCGGTACGGCAAGAACCTGGACGACGATCCCGAGTACCAGCGGCGCCTGGCCGCCGGTGAGATCGAACCACCGAAGGTGGTGGACCCGACGGTAGAGCTCGAGCCGCTGCGTCCGCGGGCGGCCTGGAGCGCCGGAATCTTTATCGGCGGCGTCGTCGTCGGCTGCATCCTCGGCTTCTTCGAGCCACTGCGCCCGACCTATCTGGTGGCGCAGGCCGACGGCTCGTACCTGGACCACACCGTCTCGATGTCGACGATGATCCCGATCACCATGTTCGCGGTGACCGGCCTGATCATGATTCTGTGCCGGGTCAAAACGCCCGCGGTGATTTCCGAGCCGATCATCGGCACCGGTCTGATCGCGGCGCTGCTGTTGTTGTCAGTGCCGGTGCTGGCTGGCACCATCCTGAACGCGCATATGGAGTCGGTGACGTCCTTCGTCGACAGCTCCATCGGGGTGTCGGTGATGTTGTTCGCACTGCTGCTGTTCATGTTGGCCTCGCTGATCCAGAGCCAGGTGGCGTCGATGACGATCCTGGTGCCCGCGGCGATGGCAGCCGGGCTGGGGCCGGGCCCGATGACCGGCATGCTCGGCGCGGCTAGCGGTAACAACCTGCTGGCCTCGATGGGCGGTCTGGGTCAGGCGTGCATCTTGACCGATAAGACGGGCTCCACCAAGCAGGGTTCGATCCTGATCAACGGCTCGTTCCTGGTGCCCATGCTGCTCTGCATCGTGTTCTCGATCGCGGTGGGCATGGGACTGCAGCTGGTCATCTTCTAGCGCCCACGACACTGAACCCGCTCTCAGATATAGAGGGCGGGTTCGGCGTAGGGGTCGATGATCTCGCCGGTGGGGCGGGATTTGGCGGCGACGCCGACGGCCACATAGCCGGTTGGGACGTCGTGCACGACGACGGCGTTGGCGCCGACCTTCACATCGTCGCCCAGGGTGATGGGGCCGAGGACTTTGGCGCCAGCGCCGATCAGTACGCGGTCGCCGATGGTGGGATGGCGTTTGCCGGTGCTCATCGACGTGCCACCGAGGGTGGAGCCGTGGAACATCAGGACGTCTTCGCCGATTTCGGCGGTCTCACCGATCACCACGCCCATACCGTGGTCGATGAAGAAGCGGCGGCCGATGACGGCGCCGGGGTGAATCTCCACGCCAGTGAGGAACCGGGCGGCCTGCGAGAGCAGCCGGGCGGGGAGCTTCAACGGAAGCGGGGATACCCACATGGCGTGGGCGAGGCGGTGTAGCCAGAGCGCATGGACGCCGGGATACGAGATGGCGACGACCAGCGTGTTGCGGGCCGCGGGGTCACGATTCCGGGCGGCCTGCAGATCCTCCCTCAGTAGAGCGGCCAATCTGGGCTGCGGTACTGAGGGAGGCTGCGGGGTGGTCATTTAGTCGACGAGTCCTTCGAAGAGCGGGGTGGACAGGTAGCGCTCGCCGAAGTCCGGAAGCACCACGACGATGGTCTTGCCGGCGAACTCCGGGCGCTTGGCGACGTCGACGGCGGCGGCCAGGGCGGCACCGGAAGAGATGCCGACCAGCAGGCCCTCTTCGGTGGCGGCGCGGCGCGCCCACTCGATGGCGGTGCCGACGTTGACGTCGATCACCTCGTCGTACACACCGCGGTCGAGGACCTCGGGGACGAAGTTGGCGCCCAGGCCTTGGATCTTGTGCGGGCCGGGCGCGCCACCGTTGAGGATGGCCGACTCTTCGGGCTCCACCGCGAAGACCTTGACCTCCGGGTTCTG
Source organism: Gordonia sp. (in: high G+C Gram-positive bacteria) (assembly GCF_049299075.1). Classification (GTDB taxonomy): domain Bacteria; phylum Actinomycetota; class Actinomycetes; order Mycobacteriales; family Mycobacteriaceae; genus Gordonia. Next base: position 303 of record NZ_JBAQWU010000111.1, on the reverse strand, counting down.
CTCCTTGAGGAAGTTGCCTGCGCCGGACACGGTGCCGCCGGTGCCGATCCCCGCCACGAGCGCAGCGACCTGACCGGCAGTGTCGGCCCAGATTTCCGGACCGGTGGTGGCGTGGTGGATGGCGGCGTTGGCCGGGTTGGCGAACTGGCGGGCCAGCACGCCGCCGCGCTCGGCGGCGATCTCGTTGGCCTTCTCGACGGCGCCGCGCATGCCCTGCGGGCCGGGGGTCAGGATCAGCTCGGCGCCGTAGGCGCGCAGCAGCGCGCGACGCTCAAGCGACATGGTCTCGGGCATGGTGAGGAC
>NZ_JBAQWU010000110.1:0-14318 GCF_049299075.1 Gordonia sp. (in: high G+C Gram-positive bacteria) | reverse complement strand
GGCTCATTGCGGCGCTGATTGCGGGCGGCGGCAGCCTTCTCATAGTCGTTCGGTTCGGTGCGGTTTGCCTCGGCTTGGTTGCGGGCGAGCCGGGCGGGATCGCTGCGCAGATCAGCGATGACCGCTTCGGCCGTGCGGGCGAGCCGTCGTTCGTCAGAGTACGTGAGGCGACGAGGTAATTCGGTGACCGGCACCCACGCCACAGCGGCGACCTCGTAGTCCGCATCGGAGAGGACGCCGTCGAGGTAGCGGAGCAGATAATGATGCACGGTTTTGTGGATCCGGCGCCCCTCGCTGACGAACCAGTAGTCGATCTTACCGAGCGGCGCGACGATACTGCCGGTCACGCCGGTCTCTTCGGCGATCTCCCGAATGGCGGTCTGTTCGGTGGTCTCCCCGGTCTCGATATGACCCTTCGGCAACGACCACATCATCCGGCCGCGTCGGTCGATGCGGCCGATTAGCACCGCCTTGATCTGGTCATACGGCTCATCGAGATTTGAGAGCACAAGGCCGCCGGCCGAGGTCTCCCGCACCGTGCGCAGGCGCGGTCCGCCGGAGCTCGGATGCTTCTCCGGAGCTTCAACCGGGCGCGGTTTACTGTGCTGTTTGCTGCTGGTGCGCGGCATCACAGCGGGGCTGGGGCCACCGCGCGACTCCCCCGAATCGGCGGTCTCGGCGGTGGCGGCTGGCACCGTCGAATTCGGTCCCTTGCTGCGTCGGCGTCCGCGTCGTCGGCCGCGCCGGTTGCGTCGTGACCGCTGACCGGGAGGGTCGCCGGACGCCGGATCGTCGTTCACGACGTCCGGTCGGCTCACCGGGGACTCAGCAGACACACCACGACTCTATCTGCTCGCCACCCGCTGTTACCTCAAGCTGTGGGCGTCGGTGGATACCGAACGGACGAACCTGGAGTGCTGCTCGGTAGGCTCAGATCCCATGACCGACAGTCTTTCCGCCGCGCGCATGGAGCGACGGACGCGGCTCCTCGCCGCCGCCGCGATCACCCTGCGCGAACTGAGTGACGTGCTCACGCCCCTCGCGCAGCGGTTTGCCGAGCACGGGCACGAGTTGTACCTCGTCGGGGGCACCGTACGTGACGCGGTGCTCGGGCGCCTCGGCAATGACCTGGACTTCACCACCGACGCCCGACCCGAGGTGATTCAGCAGGTTCTGGCCGACTGGGCCCAGGCGATCTGGACTACCGGTATCGAATTCGGCACGGTCAGCGGTGTGAAGGACGGCAACACCGTCGAGATCACCACCTACCGGTCCGACCAGTACGATCGGGTCAGTCGCAATCCGAAGGTCACCTTCGGCGACACGCTCGACGGCGACCTGATTCGTCGGGACTTTCGGGTCAATGCGATGGCCGTGCGGGTGAATCCGGACGGTACGCAGGAGTTCTGCGATCCGCTCGGGGGCATCGACGACCTGCTGGCCGGCGTGATCGACACCCCGGCGGCGCCGGAAGACTCCTTTTACGACGATCCGCTGCGGATGCTGCGCGGAATCCGCTTCGTCTCCCAGCTCGGCTTCGGGTTGTCCGACCGCACCGTGGCGGCCATCACCGCGATGTCCGGCGAGATAGAGCGGATCACTGTCGAACGGATCCAGCTGGAGCTGGACAAACTGATCTGCGGCGAGCATCCGCGCGAGGCCATCGACCTGCTGGTGCAGACCGGACTGGCGGACCGGATCATGCCGGAGATTCCCGCCATGAAACTCACCATCGACGAGCATCACCAGCACAAAGACGTTTACCAGCATTCGCTGACCGTCCTGGAGCAGGCGATCGATCTGGAAACAGATGGCCCCGACCCGGTGCTGCGGTGGGCGGCACTCCTGCACGACATCGGCAAACCGGCCACCCGCCGACACGAGGGGGCTGGTGGCGTCAGCTTTCACCACCACGAGGTAGTCGGCGCCAAATTGGTGCGCAAGCGGATGCGCGCTCTCAAGTATTCCAAGGCGATGGTTGATGACGTCGCCCAGCTGGTCTTCTTGCACCTGCGCTTTCACGGCTACGGTGAGGGCAAGTGGACCGATTCGGCGGTGCGCCGCTACGTGACCGATGCCGGGCCGTTGCTGGATCGGCTGCACAAGCTGGTGCGCGCCGATTGCACGACGCGCAATAGGCGACGGGCCCGCAAGCTCCAGGAGACCTACGACGATCTGGAGCGGCGCATCGCGGCGCTGCAGGCCGCCGAGGACTTGAGCCGGGTTCGCCCGGACCTGGACGGCAACGCGATCATGGAGCTTCTGAACATTCCGGCCGGACCGCAAGTCGGTGCAGCGTGGCGCTATCTGAAGGAGCTTCGGCTCGACTCGGGCCCACTGTCCCGCGATGAGGCGGAGACGGCTCTACTGCAATGGTGGGCGCAGCGGTAGATTTGTCGGTATGTACTGCAGCGATCTGGGAGAACAATTCCACGCCGCGCGGATTGCGCCGACGATCACCCACCTTGACGCGGCAGCGGCTGGCCGGTCGACGTCCGCCGTCGTCGAGACCATCGCCGGTCACCTGTGGCGCGAATCCGAGCGCGGTGCCTATGTGGCTGCCGAGGAACGGGAGCAGGTGTTGGCCGACGGCCGCCGCGACCTGGCGGCCTTGCTCGGTCACCTCCCGGATGAGCTGAGCTTTCGGGACAGCGCCCGTGCGTGCCTGCGGGCGTTGCTGACGAATTGGAATCTCCCGATCGCCTCGACGGTGTGGGTGGCGACCAATGAGTTCGGCCCCAACCTCGCCGAATTCGAGAACCGCGGGATCTCCGTACGCACCATGCCATCGGCCGACGTATACGGCCACGTCGACGTCGATGCACTGGAGAACATGCTGCAGTTCGAGCAGCCGGAGTTCATCCATGTCTGTCAGATCGGTTCGGCCAGCGGTGTGGTGCAGCCGGTGCAGGCGATCGTCCAGGTCGCCCACCATGCGGGTGTCCCGGTTGTCGTTGACATGGCCCAAGCCGTTGGGCACGTCCCCACCGTGACCGGTGCTGACATCGTTTACGGCACGGCGCGTAAGTGGCTGACTGGTCCGCGCGGGGTCGGTTTCATCGCGGTGCGCGCTGACGGGCTGCGACCAGTGACCATCGACTCCTCGGACGGCTTTGTGGCCGGTCGCCTCGGTCTCGGCCAGGCGGTCGCTGAGCTGGCCGAGGCTGGTCTGCCGGTGGTGTACGACGAGCTCGCCAAAATCGGTCGGATCACCCGCGAACGCCTCACCGGCATCGCGTCCTGGGAGGTCCTGGAGCCCGTCGACGAGCCGTCCGCGCTCGTCACGCTGATGCCGCCGCCCGGCTGGCAGCCCACCGATGTGGCCGCCGCCCAGCGCAAGCTCCGCGAGATCGGCCTCCTGGTGACGTGCGCCGACTCGTGGCGCGCCCCGCTTGCTGGTGAGCAGTCGCTGCTTCGGGTCGCCGGGCACCTCGACCTGCGCCGGGAAGATTTGGATCGGTTGGCCGACAGCATTCGCACCATGGGGTACTGAAAGATTCTCTTCGCTGGTTGGGCGTGTCCGGGAACCGAACTGCCTCGCTGTGCGTCCAATTCATGTGGAGGGCCTCGAATACTTCTTCGGCACCGGCGACGGTGAGTTGTCGACGTGGCACTCCCCTGCCGACCTCGACCTCGACGGCGACGGTGTGGCCGACGCGGTGGCGCTGGACTTCGACGGTGACGGACTGATCGACGACGCGATGTGGGACTCCGATGGCGACGGTATCGCCGACCGCGTGGTTCTCGACCTCAATGACGGCGCGGATGCGACCGTATTCTCCGACGGCGGCCTTGGCCTGTGGGAGCAGCCGTGCCGGAGCGGGCCGCTACCGGGCGTTGACGGCACCGAGCAGGGCGGGTCGCCCCGCAGGCTGGAAATCGACGTCGACGGTGATGGCGTCCCCGATCAGGTGCTCGAGGATACGGACGGCGACGGGTTCGCCGACGGTATCGCGGCGCCCTCGTCGCCGTAGTGCAGGCGCGGATCGGCTCCGCGAACGTCCTTCGGATGGCTCTTCCAGACGCCGAGGGCGGCCACCACGTACAGGCCCACCGCGCACAGGACGACGACGGGTGCATTCGGGGATGCGACGGGAAGGACCATTGCGGCGACCACCATTGCCACGACGAAGGCGATGTTGAATACCGCGTCCTGCACGGCGAAGACTTGTCCGCGGTAGGTGTCGGAGATGTCTGCCTGCATGGCTAGGTCGCCGCACAGTTTGATTGTCTGGCCAGCCAGGCCGAGCAGCACCGCGCTCAGACAGATGCTGATCCAGCTCAGCTGCAGGAGCAACGCTTCGGCGGTCGCGGCGAGGATCAGGGCGGTGGCGATAGTCCAACGGCGGCCGATTCGGTGGATCAGCAGCGGCGTGGTGAACGCGGCGAATAGCGCGCCGAGGGCCACTCCGGCGCCGACGACAGTGACGGCACCGACATCGTGCCCGCGGATCGGCCCCAGGTCGAGTGTCTTCACGATCAGCAGGATCATCAGCATGTTGATGCCGAAGACGAAGCGGTGGACGCCGATTGCGGACAGCACGACCGCCACGGTGCGGGTATTGACGACGGCGCGGAAACCGTGCCCCAAACCGTGGGCGACGGCGTACGACGCGGAGTGCCCGGCGTCGTCTGGGGTGTCCGGGCCCAGGAATCGGGGTACGAAGCCAGCGGCGATACCCGCGGAGACCAGGCTGATGGATGCGCCGGCCAGCAAGGTCGCGGCCGAACCAGCATCGTCAGACCCAAACAGTGCGCGCAGCGCCCCAGAAATGACGAACCCGAGAGCGAGGACGCCGGCCCCAAGTGTGGTGAACAAGGCGTTCATTTCCATCAGGACATCGCGACCGGCGACGTGCGGTAGTGAGGCGGACAGGCCCGAAGCTACAAATCTGCTGCACCCGGTGACCAGGAGCGCGGTCACCAGAACGGCGGACTCAGGGGCGCCGGACCCCATCGTGAATGCGACCAGGGCAATGGTGATCGCTCGAAGGACGTTGACCCACACCAGAACTCGCCGGCGATCCCAATGGTCGAGAAGTGCGCCAGCGAACGGTCCGATCACCGAGTACGGGATCAGCAGCACCGCGAAGCCGAGCGCAATTGTCATTGGTTCGGTTTGGCGATCGGGATTGAAGAGGATCGAGAAAGCCAGGGCCGCTTGGAAGGCACCGTCGCTGAGCTGGCTCGTCAGGCGGACCAGCAGCAGCCGCCAGAGCCCAGGCGAATGCGTCAGCGAATGAATGAACCTCACCTGTTGACGATACCCACTTCCGACCGATCGGGTGGCGATCCCGACGTGGGGCCTGTGCGATGATTGACGCGTGTTTGGCGACGACTCTTGCGGCGATCCGGCGCTGATCAGTCCGGGATCGGTGCTGATCGCGTCGACATCCCTCGTCGGTCCGACTTTCGTGCGCTCCGTCATTTATATGATCGAGCACGACGAGAACGGGTCCCTCGGTGTCGTGCTGAACCGAATGAGTCAGGCCGCGGTGTTCAACGTGCTTCCCCGCTGGGCCGAGCTTGCGGCCGCTCCGCGCGCCGTCTTCATCGGGGGTCCGGTGCAGACCGAGTCCGCTGTCTGCCTTGGCGTCGCCAAGACGGGCATCGATTTGGCTGCCCAGCCCAGATTGCACCAGGTGCGCGGTCCCGTCTGCATGGTGGACCTCGACGCCGACCCCGACGAACTGCACCCGTTCCTCACCGGAGTTCGAATTTTCGCCGGATATGCCGGATGGGATGCCGGACAACTGGCCGAGGAAGTATCCGAGGGCAGCTGGCTGATCGCCCCGGGCTTACCGGCCGATCTACTCGCACCGGCTACCGTCGATGTGTGGCACGAAGTGCTCAAACGGCAACAGTGGCCGCTGTCGCTGCTGGCCACCTATCCCGACGACCCGCGGACCAACTGACGTGGAAAAGATTTCTGAGTGGTTGACCACCGTCGTGGGTTCCGCCCCGGCGTGGGCGGTCTATACGGCGGTTTTCGTTGTGCTGTTCTCGGAGACGGCCGTGCTGGTATGCGGTCTGATCATGCCGAGCGAAGCGGTGCTGATCGCCGCCGGAGTCGCGGCGGCAATCGGGCAGCCGAACATCTTTGTTCTGATCGTGCTGGCGATCGTGGGCGCCCTCTGCGGAGACCTCACCGGATTCCTGCTCGGCCGTAGATCTGGGCCGCGCGTGGAAAACTCGTGGGCCGGCCGTAAATTCGGTCCGGAATACTGGGACGGCGCCGCGCGGCGCGTTCGGCGGAACCTCTTTGTGACCGTCCCGGTGGGTCGATGGCTCGGCTACGTGCGGACCGTCGTACCGATCACCGCGGGGATGTCCGGGGTCAACATGCGGAAGTATGCGTTGGCCACGTTCATCGGTGGAGCCACTTGGGCGACGTCGGTGCTGGTCTTGGCCTACGTGCTGGGCGCGACCGCGGGTGCTCGGCTCATTGGTGTCTTGGTGATCGGCCTCGTGGTGGCCGGTTGCCTGCTGGTGGTGACCCGGGCGATCCGGCACCAGCTCGACCGGAGGCGGCACGACACAAGTGAGCCGCCCGCGCGCGCCGAACCGGAGGCCGCCGAACCGGAGGCCGCCGCAGCGGTCACCGTCGACGCCCGGGAAACCCCGGCCAACTGACTTCAGGCGCCCATGGCGCGCTTCTGGTAGGCGCTGCGGTCGGCTTCCGCGGCGGCCTTCACCTGGTTGGGCACCATCTGCCGCATCAGGAGATCCCGGATCGACTGAGGCAGCAGACCCATGCCGGCGACCAGCGGACCGACGTATCCGGGGATCATCGTGATGAAGCGGGGCTTGGCGATCGCGTCTAGTACGGCCTGCGCGACGTCGTCGGGGCTGAGCATCTTCGCGGCGCCGGTGGCGGTGCCGCGGGCCAGTTCGGTGTCGACGACGGCCGGGAGGATCGCTGAGATCTCGACGCCGCTGCCGCGCAGTTCCTCGCGGACCCCGGTCAGATAGCCGAGCACCGCGTGTTTGGTCGCCGCATAGGTGGCCTCTCCGGGCGGTGCCAGTTTGGAGGCGGCCGAGGCGATGGTGATGATGTGTCCGACGCCGCGCTCGGCCATCATCGGCGCGACCAGCCGGACGCCCCGGATCACACCGAGCACGTTGACCGCGAGCATGGCTTCGGTGGCCTTTTCTGGCTCTTCGTTGTAAGGACCGACCCACATCACGCCGGCGTTGTTCACCAGGACGTCGATGGGTCCGAAGTCGGCGGTGACCTTGTCCAGGAACTCGCGGTACGACGTTTCATCGGTGACGTCGAGGGAGTAACCGCGCATCCCGGCGCCGAGTTCGTCGGCGGTACGCTGCGCACCGTCCGCATCGCGGTCGCCGATGGCCACCCGGCAGCCGGACCACGCCGCTTGTTCAGCGATCTGCCTGCCGATACCGGCGGCGCCGCCGGTCACCACCATCACCATGCCGTCAAACTGCTGCTTATTTCCCATGGCTCCAGTCTCTCATTCACGGAGCAGCGCGTGCCAGGGCCCTTGGGCCGCGGTCGCCAGCTGGCTTTCAGGCGGCGATGTCGGCGGGATCGGGACGGCCCGGTGCCCGCTTGCTGTAACGGGTGGCTAGCGCGGAGCACAAGATCAGTTGCACCTGGTGGAAGATCATCAAGGGCAGCACGATCAGGCCGACCTGGGATCCGGCGAACAGCACCGTCGCCATCGGCAGGCCGGTCGCCAGCGACTTTTTGGTCCCGCAGAATTGGATGGCGATGGTGTCTTCGCGGTCGAAGCCCAGGCGACGGGGCAGCCAACCCGACAGCACCAGCATAACGACAACCAATACGGTGGCGATGATCGTCATCAACACCACCTGCCAGGCGCTGACCAGCGACCACAGACCCTGCCGGACGCCCTCGCTGAACGCCACGTAGACCACCAACACAATGGAACCGCGGTCAACGTACTTGGTTGGTTCGGCGTAGCGGGCCAGCAACGGCGCGATCCATGGCCGGAGCAGCTGCCCGAGCACGAACGGCAGCAAGATCTGCAGCATGATTTTGGTGATCGACGAGGCGTCGACGTGAATGCCCGATTCGGTGCTCATCAACCAGACCACCAGCAGCGGCGTCAGGAAAACCCCGAGCAGATTGGACACGGAGGCACTGACGATCGCCCCGGGGACGTTGCCCTTGGCGATCGAGGTGAAGGCGATCGACGACTGGACGGTGGACGGCACCAGCGTCAGATACAGCATGCCCGCGGACAGGTCCTGGCCGATGATCTTCGCTAACAGGGGTGCGAGCACGAATCCGATGATCGGGAACAGCACGAAGGTGAACGTGAGAATCGTCAGGTGCAGGCGCCAGTGCGCCAGCCCGGCGAGGGCTTCGCGCGGGTGCAACCGGGTGCCGTACAGGAAGAACAGCAGTGCGATCGCGGCGATGACGGTGTAGTCGAGGACCTCGGCAAAGGCGCCGCGAGCCGGGAAAAGCGCCGCGACCAGCACCGCCAGCATGATCGCTATGACGAAACCGTCGATCGGTGACCGGGCTATCAGCTTGGCGAACATCAGCGATCGTCCTCCTTGCTCGTCGGGCGGCGGTGCCTGGCGGGTGTGCGCTACCGGCCGGCGGAGGCCGGCGGGGACTCCGATTCACACATGCCGCTCAGGGCACAGGAGCCGCAACTCGATTCGCCGCAGTCGGCGGCATTTTGTGCTTCGCTGTTCGCCGCGCAGGAGTCTTGTTCAGCGGCGACGGTGCCACCCGAGCAGCAATCGCTGCTGCAGCCGCCGGCCCCTTCCGGGGCGGGGACCCGCTGCGCGGCCCGGACGGCGACGCCGCTCACTACGGAGACGGCCAGCAGGCCGATCGCCAGGCCGCCGAGAGCGAATAGGAAGCCCCATTCGGTGGTGAGGGCGAGTGCTCCGCCGAGGATCAGCGCGAGCGAGCCGAATAGGAAGCCGGGTGCGGCCACCCGGTGCGCCAGGTCCCAGGCGTCCTGGGACGCCCGGGTCGCTTTACTGCGGACGCCGATCCAGCGGTTGCCGGGCAGTCGGCCCAGTAGGCCCGCGATACCCACGCCAGCCCACAGCGCGGCGAGCACAAAGGCGACGACGGCGGCGATCACGGAAGCGGCATACACGACTGCGATCGTATCGCCGAGGCGCTGCGCGGCGAGAATCGGCGACGATTTACCCTGGTCGGGTGAGCATCGCCGACAACACCCCGGGGCACCGTTACACCGCACAGACGGCCGGTGACATCGAAAACCGCTGGCAGCAGTACTGGACTAGCGAGGGCACCTTCAACGCGCCTAATCCGGTCGGGCCGCTCGCCGGCGACTTCTCGGCGTTCGACGGCTGCGGTCCGCAGGCGCCGGACAAGCTCTTTGTCCAAGATATGTTCCCGTACCCCTCGGGGGCCGGTCTGCACGTCGGGCACCCGCTGGGCTTCATCGCGGCCGACGTCTTTGCGCGGTATCAGCGGATGATCGGCAAGAACGTTCTGCACACCATGGGCTTCGACTCGTTCGGACTGCCTGCCGAGCAGTACGCTGTGCAAACGGGCACGCATCCGCGCACCACCACCGAAGCCAATATCGAGCGGTACCTGCAGCAGATCCGCCGCCTCGGTCTGGGCCACGATGAACGACGACGCGTCGCCACCACGGACGTCGACTTCTACCGGTGGACGCAGTGGATCTTCTTGCAGATCTACAACGCCTGGTTCGATCCCGCGCAGAATAAGGCGCGTCCGATCGCCGAGCTGATTGCCGAATTCGATTCCGGCACAAGGGTTTTGGACGGCGGCGAGTGGTCCGAGCTTGATGCCGTCGGTCGTCGCGAGGTGCTCGACTCCTACCGTCTGGTCTACCTGAGCAACTCGCTGGTCAACTGGTGCCCGGGTCTGGGCACCGTGCTGGCGAACGAGGAAGTCACCGGCGACGGCCGCAGTGAGCGCGGCAACTTCCCGGTGTTCCGGAAGAACCTGCGCCAATGGATGATGCGCATCACCGCCTACTCCGACCGGCTGCTCGACGATCTGGACCTGCTGGACTGGCCGGAGAAGGTCAAGAGCATGCAGCGGAACTGGATCGGCCGTTCCCAGGGCGCCCGCGTGCGGTTCCCCGTCTCGCTCCCTGACCCCACCGCGCTCCCTGAGCCGCCCCTGCTCCCTGAGCCTGTCGAAGGGTCCACTCTGCTCCCTGAGCTTGTCGAAGGGTCCACTCTGCTCCCTGAGCTTGTCGAAGGGTCGGCTCCCCTGCTCCCTGAGCTTGTCGAAGGGTCAGCCACCATCGAGGTCTTCACCACCCGCCCCGACACCTTGTTCGGTGCGAGCTACATGGTGCTCGCCCCTGAACACGAGCTGGTGGACGTCATCGTCGCCGACGCCTGGCCGGGTGACCCTTCGACAGGCTCAGGGAGCAAAGCCAGCTCAGGGAGCAAAGCCAGCTCAGGGAGCGAAGGCGGCTCAGGGAGCGAAGCCAGCTCAGGGAGCGAAGGCGGCTCAGGGAGCGAAGGTAGCTCGGGGGGCGAGGCGGGCGCGGGGGTGGATCCGCGGTGGACGAACGGCCACGCCAGCCCGAAGGCGGCCGTGGCTGCCTATCGTGCGTCGATCGCTGCCAAGAGCGATCTGGAGCGTCAGGAGAACAAGGAGAAGACCGGTGTCTTCACCGGCGCCTATGCCACCAATCCGGTCAACGGCGAGCAGCTCCCCGTCTTCATCGCCGACTACGTGCTGATCGGCTACGGCACCGGCGCCATCATGGCGGTGCCCGCCCACGACGAGCGGGACTACGAGTTCGCCACGGACTTCGGCCTACCGATCCGCGAGGTGATCGGCAGTGAGGACGGCATCGCGGAGAAGGCGTTCGTCGGCGATGGACCGCTGGTCAACAGTGGTTTCTTGGATGGCATGCGGGTCGATGAGGCCAAGCGCGCCATCGTGGAGAAGCTGGAAGCCGAGGGCACCGGGGTCGGTACGACCGCCTTCAAGCTGCGCGACTGGTTGTTCGCCCGGCAACGCTACTGGGGCGAGCCCTTCCCCATCGTCTACGACGCACACGGCGCCCCGGTCGCACTGCCCGAGTCGATGCTGCCGATCGAACTGCCCGAGGTGGCCGACTACGCGCCGGTCGCCTTCGATCCGAACGACACCGACAGCCTGCCCTCTCCCCCGCTGGCGAAGGCCACCGAGTGGGTCGCCGTTGATCTCGATCTCGGCGACGGTCTGCAGGCGTACACCCGCGACACCAATGTGATGCCGCAGTGGGCGGGCAGCTCGTGGTATCAGCTGCGGTACATCGACCCGACGAACGACGAGACGCTGTGCGCCAAGGCGAACGAGGCGTATTGGATGGGTCCGCGTCCGGAGCTGCACGGTGCAACTGATCCGGGTGGTCTGGACCTGTACATCGGTGGGGTGGAGCATGCGGTGCTGCACCTGCTGTACTCGCGCTTCTGGCACAAGGTGCTCTTCGATCTGGGCCATGTGACCAGCCGGGAGCCGTATCGCAAGCTGTTCAACCAGGGCATGATCCAGGCGTACGCGTACACCGATGCGCGCGGCGTCTACGTGCCCGCTGAGGAAGTCGTCGAACGCGATGGCAGGTTTTTCTTCAACGACGAAGAGGTCAGCCAGGAGTACGGAAAGATGGGCAAATCGCTCAAGAACTCCGTCGCACCCGACGACATCTGCCGCGACTACGGCGCCGACACCCTGCGCGTCTACGAGATGGCAATGGGCCCGCTGGACCAGTCTCGTCCGTGGGCGACGAAGGACGTCGTCGGTGCGCAGCGGTTCCTGCAGCGCGCATGGCGGCTCGTCGTCGACGAGGAGACGGGCGCGACGCGAGTCACCGATATCGAGCCGTCGGACGAGACGCGCAAGGTGCTGCACAAGACCATTGCCGGTGTCCGCGACGACTACGCCGGGCTGCGGATGAACACTGCGGGCGCCAAGCTGATCGAGCTGACCAACCATCTGACCAAGACCTACCCGGACGGCGCGCCCCGCGAGGCCGTTCAAGGCCTGGTTTTGATGCTCGCTCCCCTGGCCCCGCATCTCGCGGAGGAACTGTGGAATCGCCTGGGGCACAACGGATCTCTGGCGCACGGACCGTTCCCGGAGGTGGATGAGAGCTACCTCGTCGAGCCCACCGTCGAGGTGCCGGTGCAGGTCAAGGGTAAGGTCCGCAGCCGCATCCAGGTGGCTGCCGATGCGGACGAGGCCACCGTTGTCGCGGCGGCACTGGCCGATGAGAAGATCGCGGCGTTGCTCGACGGCGAGCCCCGCAAGGTGATCTACGTGCCCGGCCGCATGGTCAACGTCGTCCCGTAGTTCCACCGCGGCGGTGTGCCGCGCGCACCGGCTGGGTCGATATGCTCTCGATCTGTGGAGAAGTCGGTGGCTTCGATGGGACGGCGTGGGCGCGGTCGGCGCGGTGATCGCCGTGAGCCTGACGGGGTGCTCGGCGAGTGAGTCGATGTCGTCTATCGAAGCTGGTGGCCCCGCCGGACCGCAGCGACTCGGTGAAGAATCCTCGGTCGATCGAGAAGTGGGCGGCCGATGTCAACAAGCGTGACGAGGCGACGTTGATCGCCAAATGCTGGACCTTCCCGCCGTCGTACGTCCGCGATAACTACCTCGGCGATACCAATCAGCGTTCGCCTATCGCGTCGAGCGCTATATCCGCCGCACTCAAGGCCGGCCGATCAATCCGAATGATACGGAGCCGAACTACTGGCTGGAATGTCAGTTGCAGCGTGGGACGATCCAGAATGTGGCGCAGGCTGATCCCGATGATATCGCCGTGCGAAGGACCGGGGACTTGTCGTGGACGGCGAAGTCAGGTCCTCTCACCTTTGAGATTGGGCATGAACCAGCCGAACCCTGTATTCGTTCGGCACACTGATTCACCGCGTCAGAGCGTGATGCGCTTCTGCTCTCCCACGCCGAACATGCCGTCGACGTTGAGGGCGACGCCCTGGGCCTCGATGGCGCCCTCGTACCAGCCGTAGGGCGCGTAGTACTCGGCGAGCGCTTTGGCCGGACCGACGTGCATCGTCGAACGGACGGTCGGGGTGAAGGTGACATCCACCGCGCCGGAGGTGTCGCGGATCAGCCACTTGCCCCACGGTCCCTGCGGACGTTCGACGCTGACGGCCGGCAGGCGGTGCAACTGATCGCCGATCCAGATCGCGTTCTCGTTGTACTGGGCCGGATCCAGAACCTGGTTGTCGGTGAGGTTGAAGCCCTCCACCACACCGTCCTTGCGTCGGCGGATGCCGGTCACCCAGTCGTAGCGCATGGGGCGGGGGTAGTCGCCGTGATGGTCGTCGATGATCATGAAGCCACGGTCATCGCCGAAGCCGACGTGCTCACTGCCGATCACCAGGGAACCGGTCATCGGCATCATGGCCTTGTGCGAGTACAGCGCCCGATCGACGCTGAACGGGTGCACCACCACAAGATGCGCGGCCACCGATGGATCGCACCGTCCGGACACGTGTATCCCCATCGAGGGCAGTTCGTCGCGCCCGGGGTGGTGCGCGTCCACGGCGATCCGCCACTGGTCGAGATGATTGCCGATCTCCACCCGGAAGTCGGCCACCCGGCCGCGCGACGACGAGGCGAGCAGCCCGCGCGCCACCGACAGGGTCGGGGCCGGCATTTTGGTTTCCCACCGGGTGATGGTGCCCTCATGCTTATTCACCGCGAGGACCTGAATCAGCCCGACGGTCTTGGCGTTGTACACCGCGCCGAGGACGAACCAGTCGTCGTCGCCGAGCTGAAACGCCTCCCATTCTTTGAGCCGCAGATTGCGGGACATCCGCCGGACGGAATCGAAGCGGGTGTGCCGCATGCCCGCATCCAACGGGTTTATGTTCGGTATTGGGCCGTTGTAGGTGCCGAACTGGTAGCGGCCGTCGTCGACGAGCGCCGGGGGAGGCGCGACGGGAGTGGGCGGAAATACAGGAGTGCTCATCAGTTAAGACGGTAGCGCGTGGGCTGAGTTGAATGAGAAGCAGATACGGTCACCCGGCTGATGCCCCCGCAGGCGGGGTATTTCGGGTCTGCGCTGCCGGCCGGTTCCAGGGGAGGTAGGCGGTATGACCCCGCGCACTGACCGTCGCGGCATGCTGGAGCGTCCAGTTCATGCCGGTCAGGGCCAATCCCGCGTCGAACAGAGCGGAGCCGGGTTGGGACGACGCGCCGGGCAGTCGATCGAGCACCGTTGGTCCGGGTGCCTGGGTGTCGGTCGCCAGGTGGTCGTCGCCGCTGCCGAGCACCGCGCGGGTGGCGGCCGCGGTCGCCAGCACCTGATCGACGGCGGCGGTCAGCGCGGGCG
>NZ_JBAQWU010000109.1:0-28072 GCF_049299075.1 Gordonia sp. (in: high G+C Gram-positive bacteria) | reverse complement strand
ATGTAGCCGAGCTTGTCACGAAAGCCGGTGGCCCCGGCGACGTCGCGGCCGATACTCACGTACTCGTGGGTCTGCAGTTTCCAGATGTTGTACGTGTCGACCTGTTTGGTGAGCCCGTACTGCGGGCGGAAGATCTCCGGCGCGAAGCTACCGAAAAGCCGGTCCCAGATAATGAAGACGCCACCGTAGTTGCGGTCCAGGTACTCCGGATCGCTGCCGTGATGCACCCGGTGATGCGACGGGGTGTTCATTACGAACTCCACCGGGCGCCACATCTTGTCAATGCGCTCGGTGTGCACCCAGAACTGGTAAATCAGATTCAGCGAGTACACCGCGAAGACGACGGCCGGCGGGACGCCGAGTACGACCAGCGGCGCCCACATGATCATGCTCATCGAGTTGTTCCACTTCTGCCGCAGCGCGGTGGAGAAGTTGAAGTATTCGCTGGAGTGGTGCGCCTGATGCGTCGCCCATACGAGGCGCACGCGATGGGCGATGCGGTGTTCCCAGTAGAACAGGAAGTCAAGGCCAATGAAGCCGATCGCCCAGGTGTACCAGGCGGTCATTGGCAGGTGCCACGGGGCGAGGTAGGTAAAGATCGCGACATAGGCGAAGAGCGCAAGGAACTTCGCGAGCGCCGATGTGCCGATGGATACGACGCCCATCCACAGTGACGCCTTTGTATCTTGGCCGTAGTAGGAGCCCGCCGGCGGGCGTCCCGCCGAGTCCACATCCTTCAGCTTTGCGGCGGCCAGGAACTCCAGGCCGAGCATCAGCACAAAGAACGGGATCGCGAGAACCGTCGGTTCCCGCATCGCGGTGGGCAAGAAGTCCAGCATGTCTGACACATTAGCGTGTCAGATACCGGGAGTCCAGAGCCGCCGTGCTCTGCACCGTAAGATGAACGACGATGGTTAAGGCACAAGAGCGCGTGTACGGCGGGGTCAGCGCACAGGACCGGCGCGAACAGCGGCGCACCGCATTGATCGAGTCCGGGCTAGAACTGTTCGGCACGGAGGGCTACCTCAACGTGCCGGTCAAACGGATCTGCGACGAGGCCGGCCTGACACAGCGATACTTCTACGAGTCGTTCAACGATCGCGAAGGCCTGCTCGACGCGGTCTACCGATATTGTGTCGAGAGCCTGCGCGAGGCGACCTCCCTGGCCGCCATCGAATACTTGGCCGACGTGCCCGAGGTGCAGGGCGGGGGAGCGGTACCCGAGGCACACATCGGCGGACTCGCCCACGTGGCCTTCGGTGCCTTCTTGGACACTCTCACCGTTGATCCACGACGCGCACGCCTCATCCTCATCGAGGTGGTCGGGGTAAGCCCAGCACTCGAGCGGCTCCGCATCGGGGCCATCCACGATTGGGCCGACCTGATCATCGGTTTCACCACGACCAACCCCGCGGCCGCGCCGCCGCAGAAACGGCTCGCGGCGATCGGTCTGGTCGGCGCGATCACCCAGCTGCTGGTCGACTGGCAGATGGCCGCCGTCAGACCGGTGTCCCCGCGCAGCGGCCCGGATCTGTTCACCGTCGAGGCCATTCACGATGTCATCACCGAGATGCTGATCGGCACCTACGAGCGCGTCTTCCGCTCCTGAAGTACCGCCACGGCATCGGCCAGATCGTCAACGACGAACTCGTACTGCGAGCCATCGCCGAGCGTCAGCACCAACCGTTCGATCTGGCGCGCCAGCCGACCGCCGCTTCCCGGTGCCGTGCCGATCGCCACGAGGTGCTTGACGGCCACCGAGAACCGGATCCCGTCCACGCGCGCGGCCAGACCCCTCGGTTCGAAGACCACATGGGTCGCAGTCAACTGCAGTTGGCCCTTGGCCAAACCGCGGCCCACGGGCCGTCGTGCTCGCCAGCTTCGCAATACTTCTTCCACCCGAAGGAACCTACCGGTCCTCCCGTGCGTCTAACTAATGTGGAACAAGACGATTTCGGACCCGAAGAGGTGAGCGCACAGACGATGTACCCAGAACCTCCGTTCGACGACGAGTTGCTCGCCGACTACGACGCCGGCGCACTGTCGCCGGAACTCACCAAGCACATCGCCGAGCGCCTGCCCGACGATCCCCACGGGCGTCGGGTCCTGGCGGCGCTCGCGGCAACTCGCGCCGAACTCGCTGCCGCACCGCTTCCCGATGAGCCGATTCCCGACGCCGTTGCCGAGCGACTGAGGAACCTGGTGCGCGGCGATGGGAACATCTCCCCCTAGGCTGGTGTTGAACGCGGAAGCAACCCGAAAGGCACCTGATGAGCGACACCGCCCACCCGATCCACGAACTGATCATCGTGGGGTCCGGCCCGGCCGGCTACACCGCCGCGATTTACGCGGCACGAGCCGAGCTCAAGCCGGTCTTGTTCGAGGGCATTTCCTTCGGCGGCGCCCTCATGACCACCACCGAGGTGGAGAACTATCCGGGCTTCCGCGGTGGCATTCAGGGCCCAGATTTGATGGACGAGATGCGCGAACAGGCACTCCGCTTCGGTGCCGACATTCGCACCGAAGAGGTGGACGAGCTTCGCCTCACCGGTGAGATCAAAGAGGTCCACGTGGGCGGCGAGGTGCACCGCGCCCGTGCCGTAATCCTGGCGATGGGCGCCGCGGCGCGCTATCTGGACGTCCCGGGAGAGCAGGGATTTCTGGGCCGCGGCGTGTCCTCCTGCGCCACCTGCGACGGATTCTTCTTCCGCGATCAGGACATCGTTGTGGTCGGTGGCGGCGACTCAGCGATGGAGGAAGCCACCTTCCTCACGAAGTTCGCCCGGAAGGTCACGCTGATCCACCGCCGCGACGAGTTCCGCGCCTCCAAGATCATGCTTGAGCGCGCACGCGAGAACGAGAAGATCGAGTTCCTGACCAATGCCACGGTGAGCGAAGTCCGCGGTGAGGGCGGTGTCAGCGAGCTTGTCATCACCGACACCCGCACCGGCAACTCCCACGTGATGGCGGCGACCGGAATGTTCGTGGCCATCGGACACGATCCGCGCAGCGAACTGGTCCGCGACCAGATCGCCATCGACGACGAAGGATATGTCGAGGTGCAGGGCCGCTCGACGTACACCGACGTCGACGGAGTCTTCGCTTGCGGCGACCTTGTCGACCACACCTACCGCCAGGCGATCACCGCCGCCGGCAGCGGCTGTAGCGCGGCGATCGACGCCGAGCGCTGGCTCGCGGCCCACGAATCCTGACATCTTCGATCCGAAGGAGAACCCCGTGGCAAACCATGCCATTGACGTTACCGACGACACCTTTGCCAGCACCGTGCTCGAGTCCGACAAGCCGGTGCTCGTCGACTTCTGGGGCACACACTGCGGCCCGTGCAAAATGCTGGCCCCGGTGATCGACGAGATCGCCCGCGACCACGGCGAGAACCTCACCGTGGTGAAGGTCAATGTTGAAGAAAACCCGGCCATCGCCCGCGATCTGCAGATCATGGCTGTACCGACCATGATCGTGTACTTCGGCGGAGAACCGGTCCAGACTATTCGCGGAGCGAAGTCCAAGGCATTTATTCTGCGCGAACTCGGATCGGTTATCGGTACCGACTGACCGCTAGGCCAATCGACCTGTTCATTTGTCGCCGCTCTCATCGACCTGCGACAATAGACCGGTAATTGAGCAGGACGATCTGGGAGTCACATGGCAACGTTGCGTCGAGGGGATCAGGGCTCCGGTGTCGCCGAAGTCCGCGAGATTCTCGCCCGGCTCGGGCTCTTGAACGTCGCCGCGACCCCATCAGGTAATGGCACCGGCGACTTCTTCGACGCCGACTGCGAGCGTGCGGTCCTCGCCTTCCAGCAGCAACGCGGACTGATGGTCGACGGCGTTGTCGGTAATGCCACCTACTCGGCACTGCGGGAAGCGTCGTATTTCCTTGGTAAACGGACGCTGGTGTACATGCTGTCCGCTCCGATGCGCGGCGACGACGTCGCGAGTCTTCAGGGGCGGCTACAGAGCCTCGGCTTCTACCACGGGCTCGTCGATGGCGTCTTTGGTCCAGGTACGCACGAGAGCGTGATCAAGTATCAGTCTGAGTCCGATCTGACACCCGACGGCATCTGTGGACTGGCGACCCTCAAAGCGCTGGACCGGCTGGGTCTCCGGATCAAGGGCGGCTCATCACACGCCATCCGTGAGGAGGAGTACGTCCGCCAGTCCGGTCCGCAACTGACCGGTAAGCGAATCCTGATTGACGCGTTTTCTGACCAGAACACCGAAGAAGAGAAGGCCCTCCTCTGGGATATCGCCAGCCGACTTGAGGGCCGCATGTTGGCGGCCGGGATGATCACCTCCCTTTCACACGACCGCACCGCCTCGCCGACCGACAACGAGAAGGCGCGCGTCGCCAACATGATCGACGCTGATCTGATGATTGCCCTACGTTTGGGGAACTACCCCAATCCCCAGGCCAACGGCGTCGCTACCTTCTTCTTCGGCACGCACCACGGCTCTTACTCGACTATCGGGCGAAACCTCGCCAGCTACATCCAGCGTGAAGTCACCGCACGCACTTCACTGCTGGACTGCCGAATCCATGAACGGACCTGGAACCTCTTGCGGCTCACCAGGATGCCGACAGTGGTGCTCGAGGTCGGGTACGTCACCAATCCCCACGATCTCCGGGTGCTCAGCTCGGCCAGTGATCGTGACATTATCGCCGACGCGGTACTGGTGGCCGTTAAGCGCCTTTACCTGCAAGGCCGCGACGATCGGCCCACAGGCACCTATACCTTCGCGGATCTCCTTGCCGCCGAACAACTTCCCCAGTATTAGCGCCCACTGCGCAACGTCCGAGTGAACTCTGGCCCCAGCGGATTCGCTGGGGCCAGATTGTTTCCCGTGAAACGTCGTCAACCGACCAGCCTGGTCGGTCAGCAACTCCCTTGCAGCACAACACTTTCAGCGATGACGAGCTTCGACAGAGCATGTTCTACTTGCTGTTTCCAACCCAAGTCGCCGGCGAGGTCGAGACGGAGCCTGGGCAAGTACTGATCCGCCGACACCACCTCGAAGCCAGACTCAAGCAGAAATTCAGTCGGCAGAATGCACTCCGCACACACATTGCCAGCCACCCCACCGCCGAGCAGGAGAGTCACCAGATCACCGGCCAGCTCGTCTCCGGTCGCGGTGTAACCGAAGGTCTCAATCGCTCGCATGCCGCGGCGGATGACATCCGCGATAACCGCATCCAGCAACAGGGGAGCGGCGGCGTCGAAACCCGGCTCGACGGTGATCTTCGTCAGTAACACCGCATCCGCCGCCACCGGACCGGATGGGAACCGCTTACGGCGCGGTACCCGATTCGGCGGCGCATAGAACGCCGATCCGACGATGCGCTCAGTCGACGGCTCGATCGCGATCTGAGAGCACGACCCCCACTCGAGCATCAGCCCGGAGACCCAGGCCTCCTTGTCGAACTCGCTCTCACATCCCCCGAGCGATCCGGAAAAAGCATCGTCGAGCACATCCGCTGATCCGTCGGGGTCCACTTCCCAAAAGACGCAGCGCCGGGTGTGAAGCGGAAGACGATCGAACCCTTCCAGCTCCAGCGACGTGATCGACACACCCATGCCCCTTTGGTGTCCCTCTCCTACCCGGGTTTCGCTTAGCTAACTAAGCGTCACAGTGACGTTTCTCGGCCCATACTCCCGTATGGGGTGCCGCAACGGCAGGATTTCTAGCTTTCGGAAATCACGCCGACAATGCGTTCCAGGTCGTCGACCGATCCGAATTCGATCACGACCTTGCCCTTACGCTTGGACAGACTCACCGTCACTTTGGTGTCGAGCCGGTCGGAGAGACGATCGGCAACATTCTGCAGCCCTGGCATCTGCATCGGCGGGCGACGCTTTGTGGGTGTCGGGCCCCCGATCGCACCGTCATGGTTCGCGAGTGTCACCGCTTCTTCGGTGGCACGTACCGAAAGACCTTCAGCGACGATGCGCGCCGCCAATGCTTCCTGTGCCTCCACTCCAGTGTCCAGCGACAGCAGTGCCCGCGCATGACCGGCGGACAAGACGCCCGCAGCAACTCGTCGCTGTACCGGAATCGGAAGCTTCAACAAACGAATCGTGTTCGTGACGACCGGACGCGAGCGCCCGATGCGGTTTGCGAGCTCCTCGTGGGTCACATCGAACTCTTCGAGAAGTTGCTGGTACGCGGCCGCCTCCTCCAACGGGTTGAGCTGCGCACGGTGAATGTTCTCCAAGAGTGCGTCACGGAGCAGATCGCCATCACGGGTCTCCCGGACGATCGCCGGAATCTTGTCCAGCCCCACCCGCTGACTCGCACGCCAGCGACGCTCACCCATGATCAGCTGGTAACGGACACCACCGGGCCTGGGGGAGGGGACCTCCCGAACCACGATCGGCTGCATCAGCCCGAACTCCCGGATGGAGTGTTCGAGCTCGGCCAGCGCCTCTTCGTCGAATACGGTGCGCGGCTGTTGGGGGTTCGGTTCGATCTCGGTCGGCGGGATCTCTCGGTAGACGGCACCGATGTCATCGGTCGCCAACGCGGGGGCGCCGCCACCAATCAGGACGTCGGCGGCGGCGGCACCCATCCGCGTGGTGTTTACGCCGTGGCCAGTGCCGCGCTCGTGCTCCTCAGCGACTGTTGCCGGCAACCGCGGGGAAGCGCTTCCACTCCGACTAGCCGGAGACTGATTGTCCGGTGCTGGCGGCTCAGTCGGAATCAACGCAGCCAGACCACGGCCCAGGCCTCCTCGCTTATCGCGCTTGTTCACTGTCCGCTCTCCTTCGTGCCAACCTGCTGTGCCAACTCGCGTGCCGCATCCAGGTAGCTCATCGCGCCACGCGAACCCGGGTCATAGTCGATGATCGTCATGCCGTAACCCGGCGCTTCGGAGACCTTGACGCTTCGGGGAATGATGGTATTCAGTACCTTCGGACCGAAGTGCGAGCGCACCTCGGCAGCGACCTGGTCCGCCAACTTGGTCCGTCCGTCGTACATCGTCAGCAGGATAGTGGAGACATGCAGCCTCTTGTTGAGGTGCGCCTGCACCAGCTCGATGTTGCGCAGTAGCTGCCCAACGCCCTCCAGTGCGTAATATTCGCACTGAATAGGGATGAGCACCTCGCGGGCAGCGACCATCGCATTGACGGTCAGCAGACCCAGCGACGGCGGGCAATCGATGAGCACATAGTCGATACCGAGCTCAGTCAGCACCTGCGGATCGAGCGCGTTACGCAGCCGACTTTCCCGGGCTACCACCGAAACCAGTTCGATCTCCGCACCGGCCAGATCGAGCGTCGACGGCACGCAATACAGGTTCTTGTTCGACGGCGAACGTTGAATCGCATCGCGGAGCGGCACGTCGTCAAGCAACATCTCGTATACCGAGGCGATACCGGGCTTGCGGTGGTCAATGCCCAGTGCGGTACTGGCATTGCCCTGTGGATCGAGATCGATCACGAGGACCCCGATTCCGTGCAGCGCCAATCCGGCAGCGAGGTTCACGGCCGAGGTCGTCTTGCCGACGCCACCCTTCTGATTAGCTACCGTCATAATCCGTGGCCGGGCAGGGCGGGGGAGCGTACCTGTGCCACCGGGGGTCAAGATCTGACTCGCCCGCGCGGCCGCCGCGGCGATCGGCGTATCGGCGAAGACATCATCCACTGGTACTGAATTGCCGTCCGTTTCACGTGAAACGGCGGCGCTCTCATTGTGCGTCATCCGACAGGACTCCCTCTGGTTCGTCTCTAGTATTCTGCGCTCTGTGACTGGGCGATACCAATTGCCACGGGTGTCACCGCTGGACACGCCGTCAGCGGCTGCGTCGCTGGGCTCGTCGCTGCGCTCGGGCGCGGGCCTTCCGGTCCGCAGCGGTCTCCACCCGAATTCCTATCAAAAGGGTCGACGGCGGATCGATCGTCCCCACGCCCGCCTCACGGGTGCTCAGGTCTGTCAGGCCAACCTCAGCTACAGCGCGGGCGTGTTCGGCAATCTCGTCTGCCGCACTCCGGCCCTTAAGCGCAACAAACTCGCCCCCCACCCGAATTAGCGGAGCGGACCACCGTGCCAGTCGATCCAACGGCGCGACCGCACGCGAAGTGACAACATCGGCCCCGCCAGCGTCCGCGAGGATCCGCTCCTCTTCCGCCCGACCCCGAAGAACGGTTACGTTGCGCAAGTCGAGACGGGCAACCACCTCATCGAGAAACGTCGTTCGCCGCAGTAGCGGCTCGACCAACACCACGTCGAGATCCGGACGGGCGATCGCCAAGGGAATACCGGGGAAACCAGCGCCGGTTCCGATATCGGTAACTCGCAGACCCTGGGGGATTGCTTCACCAACTACTGCGCTATTGAGGATATGCCGAGACCATAGCCGCGCAGGCTCACGCGGGCCGATGAGGCCGCGAAGCACGCCCTCCTCGCTGAGGATATCTACGTAGGCCTCGGCCAGCTCCACTCGGTCGCCAAAGATGTCGACCGCAGCCTGCGGCCGAGATTCACGGCCTTCCGGGGTGTTCGTCATGTGGTATACCTTCCACGTCTACTCAATTCTGGCGGTGTTTCACGGGAAACAGACACCCGGCACCACCGCTGCCAGCTCACACAACCACCCGAAAGTTTCACGGGAAACGCCGGGATCCCACCACGGCGCAAAGCGGATAGTGGCGTGGTGTTTCACGGGAAACATTCTTCCCTATGCAGCGGTTCCGCTATAAACCACACTGATGTGATTTAGTGCCTCGGATGCCAACAGCCCCGACTGGGTAGCCGGGGCTGTTCGCTCATCCACATCCAACTGGCGCGGAACTAATCCTTCAGCACGACGACCCGGCGCTTCGGCTCGGCGCCTTCACTCTCACTGTGCACGCCGTCAACCGCGGCGACCGCATCGTGCACGATCTTGCGTTCAAACGGCGTCATGGGCTCGAGTTCCTCGCGCCCGCCGTTCGCCAGCACCCGCTCCGATACTTCAGTACCCAGGGCCGCGAGTCGCTGGCGACGCCCAGCTCGCCAACCTGCAACATCGAGCATCAGGCGGCTGCGGTCTCCCGTCGCCTGCTGCACGGCAAGACGCGTCAGCTCCTGCAACGCGTCGAGCACCTCGCCCTTTCGGCCAACGAGCTGATCCAAATCCTCACCGCCGTCGATACTCACGATCGCGCGGTCGCCGTCCACGTCCAGATCGATGTCGCCATCGAAGTCGAGGACGTCGAGCAACTGCTCGAGGTAGTCGCCGGCGATTTCTCCTTCTTCGACCAAACGATCTTCTTGGTCACGCGGCTCATCCGCCGCCTCCGCGGTTTCCACGATCTCGATCTCGTCGGCTTCCGCGGTGGTTACTTCTTCAGTCACTTCGAACTACCTCACTTATTTCAGGAACGTTGTGGGGGAGGGCTGCTCGCTTAGCGGCTGCCACGTCCCTTGGCGGACTTCCCGCCCTTGGACTTCTTCGCTGGGCGCCCGTGCTTGCCCTTTGCCGAGGCCTGCACAGTCGATGGCTCGCTCGGCAGCTCCACCACGACGGTGGTCGGATCGCGTCGCTCGGACGCCGCCCGAGACTGCGGGCCATCCAGGTTCAACACAGTGACTGCGAACGACTTAGCCACGTCGTCGAATGAACTGGCCGATGGCGCCGACCCACTGTGAGCGGACACCGCGGTCTCATGCCAGTTCCGCGCGGCCGTCGTGACCGCCTCGTCGGTGTTACTGCCCTCGGCGATCAAGGCAACACCGTGACGGCCTTCGAGTTCGCGTGCCGTCTTCTCACTCGCAGGTACCCGACTCTTCTTCCACTTGCTCGACGACGGGGCGGCGGCGATCAGCTTCACTCCGGCCAACTCGATTTCATAGCCGGCTATATCCAGATCTGATTCGTCCGCGGCACCGGCTTCCTCGAGAATCGCCTCGTACACCGACGCTGCCTGCCGCGCATAGATACGGGCGTCGTCGTACTTGCCAGCCCGGAACATCGCTGTCGCGACCATCCGGGTCCAGTCCGCCTTGCGATCTTGGGCCAGCGCGGGAACGGGAGCTTCCGGATTCGCCTCGAGCCAGGCGCTTTCGTACGCGCCCAGCACGCCGTTATCTTCCACAAGCACGGTGTTGAAGCGTGCGTCATGCCCATCACGGAGCCACGCAGCCAGTTGCTGACGGCGCAGGGTCAGATACGCATCGAGAGCCGGCAAACCTGCACCATCGGCTGTGGCTTCCTTGCGCGCCGCCTCGGTCCACTGAGCCGCTGTAGTTGCCCGTAGTTCCGGATCATTGGTCAGCCGGACCAGTTCGTCGGCGGCCTGCACCAGACCGTTGCGGTCGTTGTACTGCCAGTCCGCATTGCGCTGACCGAACTGCGTCACACGGCGGAACTCCGCAATGGCGTCACCGGTCCGTCCCTCCGACAGTGCGGCAAAACCGCGGTTCATTGCCCTGCGGGGATCAAAGTTGCCAGGCAACGGCTTCTCACCAGGCTTCGGGGCTGACGCCTTACGTTGCTCGTCCTTAATGGCCTGCGCGTGATCCTCTTCCTTCGCAATGCGACCGAAGACAATATGTTGCTGGACGTAAGTCCAGAGGTTGTTACTGACCCAGTAGAGCAGGATCGCGACCGGGAAGAAGGGACCCGTGGCCAGAATGCCGACCGGGAAAACGTACAGCGACAGCCGGTTCATAATCCGGGTCTGCGGGTTTTCCATCGCCTCGGGGGACTGACGAGACACCGCAGCGCGCGAGTTCATGTGGGTAGCGATCGACGCGACGATCATCAGCGGGATCACCACAACAGCGATCTGCCACCGGGTGAAATCCACAGGCGCACCGGGCTGAACAAACGCCTGAAACTGCTCGGTCGGTTCGGTGATGTACGACGACAGCGGCACGCCAAAGAGGCGCGCATCCAGGAAGTTCTCCACCTGCTCGGGGCTGAATGCATAGTTGCCGGTAGACCGCGTGGCCGCAGCGCTCATCGGTTCGCTGGCACCGCCGATCGGCATCGCCGTACCGGTACCCATCCGGTTAAACGAACGCAGCACATGGAACAGACCGATGAAGACCGGAATCTGCATGAGCATCGGCAGGCAGCCGAGGAGCGGATTGAAGCTGTGCTCCTTCTGCAGCTTCTGCATCTCCTCGGTCATCTTCACGCGATCGTTCTTGTACTTCTTACGAATCGCCTGCATCTGCGGGTTGATTTCCTGCATCTTCTTCGTCGTACGAATCTGTTTGACGAAGGGTTTGTACAGGATCGCGCGCAGGGTGAAGACCAGGAAGACCACCGACAGCGCCCAAGCAAGACCGTTCCACCCGGGTGTATTGGGCATCAGGTGATCGAAGATCCAGTGCCAGACCCACATGATCCAAGACACCGGCCAGTAAATGACGTTGAGCACTGCTCGCTAACCTCTATCTGAGATTGATCGGGGAGAGGTCACCGCGCGGCGTTGCCGTCGCTCGGGGACCGGGTCGTAACCGGGCTTGTGCCACGGTCCACATTTCAGGAGACGCCAGACCGAGAGGGCAGATCCGACCAAGAATCCGCGTTTCTCCAGGGCTTCGACGGCATAGCTACTGCACGTCGGCTCGAACCGGCAAGACGGTAGCCGCATCGGCGATACCCACGTCCGATACAACTCGATCAAGAAGATCAGTGCCCGGCGCGGAAACACATACAGCCCGGTCATCGCAAACCAGCCAGGTCGAAGGCGTTGGTGACCTTCGGGTTCACAAATGCTGAACCGAGTTGTCGCTCAAAATCGACGGCCGACGCCGTTGCCGCACTCGGCCGGGCGCGGACCACTACGTACGCATCGACGGCCGGCAATCGGTCGCGGGTCGCGACAAAGGCATGCCGAAGACGGCGAGCGACAGCATGTCTGGTGACCGCATCACCGACCTTCTTCGACACGATCAGCCCGAGACGCGGACCACCAAAAATGACGATATCGGGCCGCACCCCGCTGGGATCGGGCCACACGGCGGGTAACGGGGCCACACTCACCAACACATCACGCGCCGAAACCCGCACGCCCTTGTCGAGCGTGCGGGTGAAATCGGAACTGCGCTGAAGGCGCGTCGAGTCAGCGGACACGTGAGCGGCCGGCCGGACTCACGCGTCAGGCGGTCAGCTTAGCGCGGCCCTTGCGACGACGACCGGTCACGATCGAGCGACCGGCACGCGTCCGCATGCGCAGACGGAAACCGTGCACGCGGGACCGACGACGGTTGTTGGGCTGGAAAGTGCGCTTCCCCTTGGCCATGGGAACTCCTTGATTCGATACTTACAGGTCTTTACGCCCGCCTGGTTCCGGCGGTAACAGCCGGACTGAACCCCGTAGTGTTCGGGTTCGGCAGCCATGCACGGGCGACCGTTCGAGAATACTCAGCCCACGGGCGGTAATCAAACGAGCACCGCCTAGTCTGCTCCCGTTCCGCACCGGCCTGCGCTCTCCACAACCTGCGGGAAACTGATCCACAAGTGTGGATAACATTGTGGACAGTTCTTCGGTACGTGGCCGTTTGTGACACCCTGGACCGGCAAGGGGCTGTGGATGCCGTCGGGGTCACTGACCAACGGTAGGGGATCAGAGGAGGATTCATGTCGGATGATCATGACTCATTCGGCGAGGTATGGAACCTCGTCGTCAACGAACTCAAAAACTCTCCTCGGCCGGACACCCCACCCCTCTCGCCCCAGCAGAAGGCCTGGCTTTCGCTGGCCCGACCACTCACCATCACCGCCGGGTTTGCCCTGCTCACCGCCCCGAACGCGCTGGTTCAGGAGCAGATCGAGCGGAACCTCCGGGACGCCATCACCTCTGCGCTAAGCCAGCATCTCGGACAACCGATCGAGCTCGCTGTGCGGATCGCCGAGCACGACGACACCACCCAGGCGGTGGTTGAATCGGTGCCAGCCACACCCGCAGTCACCACACCCGCGGCGCCGGTGCCACCCACCAACGCACCGTCAACAGCCATGCACCACACGGGGACCCGCGACTGGGCGCAGTATTTCGATGAGCGCACCACCGCGACGTCACCGGAAGACAGCACCACCACGCTCCATCCCAAATACAAATTCGATACTTTTGTGATTGGTACCTCGAATAGATTTGCGCACGCTTCCGCAGTTGCGGTCGCCGAAGCACCGGCCCGCGCCTACAACCCGCTGTTCATCTGGGGCGAGTCCGGCCTGGGTAAGACACACCTGTTGCACGCTGCTGGCCACTACGCCCAACGACTGTTCCCCGGGATGCGGGTCAAGTACGTCTCCACCGAAGAGTTCACCAACGACTTCATCAACTCACTTCGCGACGACCGGCAGATGGCATTTAAGAACCGCTACCGCGGGGTCGACATGCTGCTGGTCGACGATATCCAGTTCCTGGAAGGCCGCGAAGGTATCCAAGAAGAGTTCTTCCACACCTTCAACACCCTGCACAACGCCAACAAGCAGATCATCATCTCGTCCGATCGTCCACCGCGGAAGCTGACCACCCTGGAAGACCGTCTCCGGACGCGCTTCGAGTGGGGTCTGATCACCGACGTTCAGCCCCCGGACCTGGAAACGCGCATCGCGATTCTGCGGAAGAAGGCGCAGCAGGAGCAGCTCGACGTCCCTGACAACGTGCTCGAGGCGATCGCCTCGCGTATTGAGCGCAACATCCGCGAGCTCGAAGGCGCCTTGATTCGCGTCACGGCGTTCGCCTCGCTGCAGAACAAAGAACTCGACCTCGCGTTGGCCGAAGATGTCCTGTCGTCGCTGGCACCCGCATCCGGAGCAACCAATATCAGCGCGACTGGAATCATGGCGATCGCCGCTGAGTACTACAGCATCTCGGTCGACGAACTCCGCGGTCCCGGTCGCGGCCGGCCGCTGGTGGGTTACCGGCAGATCGCCATGTACCTGTGCCGGGAGCTCACAGATCAGTCGCTTCCACAGATCGGTGAGGCCTTCAACCGCGATCACACAACCGTGATGCACGCCGACCGAAAGATCCGCGAGACCCTGCCCCTGAACGCCGAGGTCTACAACGACGTCCAGCAACTGACCGGCCGTATCAAGCAGCACAGCCGCGGCTGAATCTGCCTTCGTACGCCTGAGTCTCAACCTCGACCCGAGACTTTTCCACCGGTGCTAGTCCACCGGAAGCCAGCCACGAGACACCTGCTTGCCACAAGAAACGACCAGGTGAACAGTCCAGAATCGCTGTGGATGACGTCTCGGATAACTGGGCGCCACCGTGTGGACAAGGTCGGGACGAGTGTGGACTCACCTGCTTATCCCCAGATGCACAGCCTTATCCACACCGCCCGTCCCCCGATCGTCCACACCCTGAATTGCGGCCCCAGCAGCGTGGATGCGCCTAATCCACAGAATCCACAGGACTTATTACTACTAAGTATTTTGTCTTTAAAGAGATCTCTATTAACAACAACCCTGGGGACACACCGGACGTCCTCAGCTGCGCCGACTTGGTCCCGGCTTCACCGACTTGCCTGACGCCATCGGTGCCCGGCGCTCTAGAGTGGGACACGGTGACGCCGCCGTCACCGAGCCGGAAGCACTCCACCGGTCGAGAATGTCGAGAAGGGCCAACACAGCAGATGAAGTTTCGTGTCGTTCGGGACGAGTTCGCCGATGCCGTGGCCTGGGTTGCTCGAAGCCTGCCGTCCCGGCCTCCGGTACCGGTCCTCGGTTGCGTGGTCCTGACTGCGAGCGACGACGGTCTGCGTGTCGCTGGGTTTGACTACGAGGTTTCGGCCATCGAGACCATCTCGGCTGAGATCGCCGAATCTGGGAAGGTGCTGGTCTCTGGCCGATTGCTCGCCGATATCACCAAGGCACTGCCGAACAAGCCGGTCGACGTGCACATCGACGGTGCTCGGTTGGCGATTTCCTGCGGTTCTTCCAAGTTCTCGTTGCCCACTATGCCGGTCGAGGACTACCCCGAGCTGCCTGATGTCCCGGAAAATACCGGCAGCGTCGGCGGAGATCTATTCGCCGAAGCGGTCGCGCAGGTGGCGGCCGCTGCTGGCCGCGACGACACACTGCCGATGCTGACCGGCGTTCGTGTCGAGATCGACGGCAGCCGGATCGTGCTCGCCGCCACCGATCGCTTCCGGTTGGCGGTTCGCGAACTTGCCTGGTCCCCGAATGACGCTGGTGCCACCGGCGCCGCCCTAGTCCCGGCCAAGACTCTCTCCGATGCCGCGAAGTCGGCGGGCGCAGATCATGCGGGTTCGGTGGAACTGGCATTCGGGTCGGGTCGCGCGATCGGTGCGGAGGGAATTCTGGGCATCACCTCCGGACCGAAGAAGACCACGACGAGGCTGCTCGATGCCGAGTTCCCGAAGTTTCGTCAGTTGTTCCCGCCCAGCCACACGTCGGTGGCGATCATCGAGAGCACCGCACTGATTGAGGCGATTAAGCGCGTCTCGCTGGTCGCTGAGCGTGGCGCCCAGATTCGGATGGACTTCACCGGGGACACGGTGGTGCTGACCGCTGGCGGTGACGAGGCCGGTAAAGCTGAAGAAACGCTGGACGCGGCCTTCTACGGCGAT
This sequence comes from Gordonia sp. (in: high G+C Gram-positive bacteria), assembly GCF_049299075.1. GTDB lineage: Bacteria > Actinomycetota > Actinomycetes > Mycobacteriales > Mycobacteriaceae > Gordonia. The sequence goes on along the minus strand of NZ_JBAQWU010000109.1, from coordinate 12,514 downwards.
CCCATCCTGATTGCCTTCAATCCGACCTACCTGCTCGACGGCCTGGCCGCGACCGGCGCGACCACCGTGCAGTTCGGGTTCACCAATCCCGAGCCGGACGGTTCAGGTGAGCGTCGAGCGGCTATCCGTCCGGCCGTGCTTCGCCCGGCCTCTGACGAAGAGCCGATCGCCGATGAGTCGGGTGCCTTTCTGGCACCGAACAGCGAATTCAGCTACCTACTGATGCCAGTGCGACTTCCAGGCTGATCGCCCGGGTCCACCCATCTTTCGAGAGGAACACATGCAACTGGGACTTGTCGGCTTGGGAAAGATGGGTGCCAACATGCGTACCCGGGTCAAGGCTGCCGGGCACGACGTGGTCGGCTACGATCCTCGACCCGAGGTCAGCGACGTAGCCAGTCTCGCCGCACTCGTGGAGCGACTCGACGCACCGCGGGTGGTGTGGCTGATGGTCCCACACGGCGAGATTACTGATCAGAGTGTCACCGATCTCGCCGGACTACTCGCACCGGGCGACGTCGTGATCGACGGTGGAAACTCGCGGTACTCCGATGATCAGCCGCACGCCGACCAGCTCGCCGAGAACGGGATCGGTTATCTCGATTGCGGGGTCTCCGGCGGCGTGTGGGGCCTGGAAAATGGTTACGCCCTCATGGTCGGTGGTAGCCAAGATGATGTCGCCAAGGTCATGCCGATCTTCGATGCCTTGCGCCCGCCGGGCCCGCGGGAGAACGGCTTTGTCCACGTTGGTCCAGTCGGTGCCGGGCACTACGCGAAGATGGTGCATAACGGGATCGAGTACGGCTTGATGCAGGCCTACGCCGAAGGTTACGAACTTCTGCAAGCCGAACCGCTGATCGAGGACGTCACCGGAACGCTCAAAGCCTGGACCCAGGGCACGGTAGTCCGTTCGTGGCTCCTCGACCTGCTGGTTCGCGCCTTGGAAGAGGATCCGGGTCTCGTAGAGATCTCGGACTATACGACCGACTCCGGTGAGGGTCGCTGGACCGTGGAGGAAGGTGTGCGCCACGCGGTGCCGCTGAATGTGATCTCCGCGGCGCTCTTTGCACGCTTCGCATCGCGGCAGGAGAGTTCGCCCGCGCTCAAGGCGGTATCGGCGTTGCGCAACCAGTTCGGTGGGCACGCAATGGTTGATCAGGCCGGACATAGTGTCGGCGAAACATCCGCGCACACTGAATAGTGTTTGTTCGTGAACTTGCGCTGACCGACTATCGGTCGTGGGATCGGCTGAGTCTCGAACTGGGTCCGGAACCGACAATCCTGGTGGGCCGCAACGGTTTTGGTAAGACCAACGTGCTCGAGGCGCTTTTTTACATCGCTACGCTGCGCTCACACCGGGTAGCGACGGACGCGCCGCTGGTCCGTAGCGGGGCAGAGGTTGCGCGGATTGTGACGACGGTGCACAACAGTGGCCGCGAACTTTCGGTGGATTTGACGATCGCCGCGCAGGGTGCGAACAAGGCGGCGATCAACACGTCCCCGGTACGCCGACCTCGCGAGGTCCTCGGAATCCTCCGCGCTGTGCTGTTCGCCCCAGAAGATCTCGCTTTGGTGCGAGGAGATCCGGGCGAACGACGACGATTTCTCGACGAGATTGTGGTTCAGCTGCGCCCGATCGCCGCCGGCGCTAAGGCTGACTACGAGAAGGTCTTGCGACAGCGCTCGGCCCTGTTGAAAACCGCTGGATCGGCGATACGTCGTTCGGCAGCAGAGGCCGACTCGGTCATGAGCACGTTGGACGTGTGGGACGCCCAGCTCGCCCAGTTCGGTGCGGAGGTGACAGCCGAACGACTCGCAGTGGTCAGAGAACTGAATCCCCTGGTGTCGCAGACATATTCGTATATCGCACCGCACTCTCGGACAGCGAGAATCCAGTATCGCTCGGCCGCCGGACCGGAGGTAGATGCGTGTTCGGGCGGTCCGGAAACAGTGCCTGAAATCCGTGAAATGTTGGCACGCCGTCTCGTTGACGTCCGTGCGAAGGAAATCGACCGGGGCCTGTGTCTGATTGGACCGCATCGCGACGACCTGCTGTTGACGCTGGGGTCCGAGCCGGCCAAGGGCTTCGCGAGTCACGGGGAATCTTGGTCACTTGCGCTCGCTCTTCGTCTCGCCTGCGTCGACCTGCTGCGCGTGGACGGGGTAGAACCGGTGATCATGCTCGACGATGTCTTCGCCGAACTTGATACTGCTCGTCGAGAAAAGCTCGCCGAGTTCACGAGTTCCGCAGAACAACTCCTGATCACCGCCGCCGTTGGTGCCGATATCCCGGCAGCTGCCGCTGGACGCCGCATATTTGTCGGAGTGAACGAGGAGAATGGAATTCGGCGATCGGTGATCCTCGAGGATCGCACGGTCGGTGATCAGCAGGTCCATCGGACACCAGCGGAGGAGGAGAGTGCGCTATGAGCGGCGATACCGAGCACTCACCGGGCTACGAGATGGCTCGCCGTGCGCTGGAACAGGCACGGGCCGAGGCGAAAGCGTCGGGAAAACACGTTGGTGAGGGACGCAATGGCCCGGTGCGTGGCCGCGGTCGTTCCGCCGACCGAAAACGCACTCGGTGGTCCGGCGCTGGACCTGATGCGCGTGATCCGCAGCCCTTCGGCAGGGTTGCCGGAGCCGTCATCCGGTCACGCGGGTGGTCGATGAAACTCGATGAAGGCACCGTGTTTGCGTCGTGGGAGTCGATCGTGGGCTCCGACATCGCGGCCCACGCCGAACCGACGGAGCTGACCGACGGGATCCTTTTTGTCCGCGCCGAGTCAACAGCCTGGGCCACCCAACTTCGCTACGTCCAGGCACAAATCATCGCGAAGATCGCCGCCGCGATGGGCAACGGTGTGGTGAAGAGCCTCCGTATCACTGGACCGGCTGCACCGTCCTGGCGCAAAGGTCCACGGCATGTCTCGGGGCGCGGTCCGCGGGACACTTACGGTTGATCGATGTCGATGCGCTCAGCGCGCCGAGGCGCGTTGAGAGCACTTTCAGATACATCCGGCGGCGGGATATCCGTTATTCGGCCATCTCTGAGGCTCTGAGGCCGTGGCGCACACCCGTTGTGATCAGCTTCGAAGTACACTCGTGGGTAACTGTTTGTGAACCCGAAGGAGTGGACGCGTCCCGTGGCCGACACCAGCAAGTCCGAGTCGAAGAAGCCCAGCAAGTCCAAGCCAGCCGAATACGGCGCGGAATCCATCAGCATCCTCGAGGGCCTAGAGGCGGTCCGCAAGCGGCCAGGTATGTATATCGGCTCCACCGGCGAGCGCGGTCTGCACCACCTGATCTGGGAGGTCGTGGACAACTCCGTCGATGAGGCGATGGCCGGTTACGCCACTCGCGTCGATGTGACCTTGCTGGCCGACGGCGGTATTCAGGTGGTCGACGACGGCCGCGGTATGCCGGTCGGTATGCATTCGACGGGTGTGCCCGCGGTGGAGGTCATCATGACCCAGCTGCATGCAGGTGGAAAGTTCGATTCCGACTCGTACGCGGTGTCCGGTGGTCTGCACGGTGTGGGTATCTCCGTCGTCAACGCATTGTCGACGCGAGTCCAACTGGAGATCATGCGCGACGGTCACGTCTGGACTCAGGAGTACACCAGCGCCGAGCCCGGCCCGTTGAATCAGATCGGGAACGCGACCGGCACCGGCACCATCGTCCGTTTTTGGCCGGACGCCGGGATTTTTGAAACCACGGTGTTCAACGCGGAAACTGTTGCCCGGCGGCTCCAGGAAATGGCCTTCTTGAACAAGGGCCTGACAATCACGCTGACCGACCAACGAATTACCGAGCAGGACGCCGAGGTCGAGGCGGCGATCGACGGGTCCGGCGAGCAGCGCGCCGAATCCATCAAGTCCGAAGAGGAGAAGGCCGCCGACGTCGTCACCATCCGGACCCGGACCTATCACTACCCGGACGGCCTCGTTGACTACATCAAGCACCTGAACCGAACCAAAACCGGAATCCACGCCACCGTGGTCGGTTTCGGGGCGAAGGGCACCGGTCATGAGGTGGAGGTCGCCATGCAGTGGAACTCGGGGTACTCCGAGTCCGTGCACACCTTCGCCAACACGATCAACACCCACGAGGGTGGCACCCATGAAGAGGGTTTCCGGGCGGCGCTGACCAGCACTGTCAACAAGTACGCGCTGGAAAAGAAGCTGCTTAAAGAGAAAGACGGCAAACTCTCCGGCGATGATATTCGCGAGGGACTGGCCGCGATCATCTCGGTGCGGGTCACCGATCCGCAGTTCGAGGGACAGACGAAGACCAAACTGGGTAACACCGAGGTCAAGAGCTTCGTACAGAAGGCCTGCAACGAGCACCTAGGTCACTGGTTCGAGGCCAATCCGGCCGAAGCCAAGGTGATCGTGCGCAAGGCCGTCGATTCGGCGCAGGCCCGCATCGCCGCGCGCAAAGCCCGCGAATTGGTGCGCCGCAAGACCGCCACCGACCTGGGGGGCTTGCCTGGCAAGCTAGCCGACTGCCGGAGCAACGACCCCACCAAGTGCGAGGTGTACCTGGTGGAGGGCGACTCCGCCGGCGGTTCCGCCAAGCAGGGTCGCGACAATATGTACCAGGCGATTCTTCCGCTACGCGGCAAGATCATCAACGTCGAGAAGGCCCGTATCGACAAGGTCCTTAAGAACGCGGAAGTGCAGTCGATCATCACCGCTTTCGGTACGGGCATCCATGACGAGTTCGATATCAGCAAGCTCCGCTACCACAAGATCGTGTTGATGGCCGACGCCGACGTCGATGGTCAGCACATCGCTACGCTGCTGCTCACGCTCCTGTTCCGCTTCATGCGCCCGCTGGTGGAGCACGGTCACGTCTACCTGGCGCAGCCGCCGCTGTACAAACTCAAGTGGCAGAAGGGCGCCGATCCGGAGTACGCCTACAGCGACCGCGAACGTGACGCACTCATGGAAGCCGGCCGAGCGGCGGGCAAGAAGATCAACACCGATGACGGCATTCAGCGCTACAAGGGTCTGGGCGAGATGAACCCGAGCGAGCTGTGGGAGACCACCATGGATCCGGAGATCCGGGTGCTCAAGCAAGTCACCCTCGACGATGCCGCCGCCGCCGACGAGCTGTTCTCCATTCTTATGGGTGAGGACGTCGTCGCCCGTCGCGGGTTCATCGCCCGCAACGCCCGGGACGTCCGCTTCCTGGACGTCTGACGTTTCGCCCCCACTAACGACCAGAACATTGCAGCTGGCGCGCCAGCGAGGAAAGTGACTGATGAGCGACGACGACATGTCTCCGATCAACGACGACTCCACCGAGGTCACCCGGGACCGCATCGAGCCCGTAGACATCGAGCAGGAGATGCAGAACAGCTATATCGACTACGCAATGAGCGTGATCGTCGGCCGTGCGCTCCCCAGCGTGCAGGACGGCCTCAAGCCGGTGCACCGTCGTCTGCTGTACGCCTCGTTCGACGCTGGCTTCCGGCCGGACCGCGGTTACGTCAAGTCGGCCCGTCCGGTGGCTGAGACGATGGGCAACTATCACCCGCACGGTGACAGCTCGATCTACGACGCCCTGGCCCGGCTGGCGCAGCCGTGGTCGCTGCGCTATCCGTTGATCGACGGGCAGGGCAACTTCGGTTCGCGCGGTAACGACGGCCCCGCCGCCATGCGGTACACCGAAGCCCGGTTGACCCCGCTCGCCATGGAGATGCTGCGGGATATCAACGAGGAGACCGTCGATTTCGTTCCCAACTACGACGGCAAGACCGAAGAGCCGACGGTGCTGCCCTCACGCATCCCAAACCTGTTGATCAACGGCTCGGGCGGAATCGCAGTCGGTATGGCCACCAACATCCCGCCGCACAACTTGCGGGAGGTGGCCGAGGCGGTCGTGTGGGCGCTGGAGAATCCGGACGCCGACGACGAGGCCACCCTCGAAGCCTGCATGGCGGCAATCAAGGGACCGGACTTCCCGACGGCTGCCCTGATCGTCGGCGGCCAAGGCATCAAGGACGCGTATACCACCGGCCGCGGCAGCATCCGGATGCGCAGCGTCGTTGATATCGAAGAACATAAAGGCACCACCACGCTGGTGGTCACCGAACTGCCGTACCAGGTGAACCCGGACAATTTGATCAGCTCGATCGCCGAGCAGGTCGGTGACGGGCGGCTCAAGGGCATTAGCAAGATCGAGGACCAGTCGTCCGATCGCGCGGGTATGCGGATCGTCGTCACCCTGCGCCGCGATGCGGTGGCCAAAGTGGTGCTGAATAACCTCTACAAGCACAGTCAGCTGCAGACCAACTTCGGCGCCAATATGCTGTCGATCGTCGACGGCGTGCCACGGACGCTGCGACTGGACCAGATGATCCGGCTGTACGTCGACCACCAGGTGGACGTCATCGTCCGACGTACCCGCTACCGCTTGCGTAAAGCCGAAGAACGCGCGCACATCCTGCGCGGTCTGGTGAAGGCGCTCGATGCCCTCGACGAAGTGATTGCCCTGATCCGCGCCTCGGTGAACACCGACGCAGCGCGCAGCGGCCTCATGGATCTACTCGAGATCGACGAAATCCAAGCCGATGCAATCCTGGCTATGCAATTGCGTCGGCTCTCGGCGCTCGAACGTCAGAAGATCATCGACGAACTCGCCGAAATCGAGCTCGAGATTGCCGATCTGGAAGACATTCTGGCGCGGCCGGAGCGGCAGCGCGCCATTGTGCGCGACGAGCTGAATGAGGTCGTCGCCAAGTACGGCGATGATCGGCGCTCGCGCATCATCGCTGCCGAGGGCGACGTGAACGACGAAGATCTGATCGCTCGCGAGGACGTTGTCGTCACCATCACCGAGACCGGCTACGCCAAGCGCACCAAAACTGACCTGTATCGCAGTCAGAAGCGCGGCGGTAAGGGCGTGCAGGGTGCTGGACTGAAGCAGGACGACATCGTCGCCCACTTCTTTGTCACCAGCACTCACGACTGGCTGCTGTTCTTCACCACCAAGGGCCGCGTGTACCGCGCCAAGGCTTACGAGCTGCCCGAGGCCAACCGCACGGCCCGCGGCCAGCATGTGGCGAACCTGCTGGCGTTCCAGCCAGAGGAGCGCATCGCGCAGGTCATCCGCATCAGCGCCTACGACGATGCGCCTTACCTGGTGCTCGCCACCCGCAACGGTTTGGTCAAGAAGTCGGCGCTCGACGCCTTCGACTCGAACCGTTCCGGCGGAATCGCGGCGATCAACCTGCGCGGTGAGGACGAGCTGGTCGGCGCACAGTTGTGTGGGTCGGACGACGATCTGCTGCTGGTCTCCAAGAAGGGTCAATCGATCCGCTTCCATGCCGACGACGAGACACTGCGCCCGATGGGCCGCCAGACGTCCGGCGTCCAGGGCATGCGGTTCAACACCGACGACCAGCTCCTGTCGCTCAACGTCGTACAGCCGGACACCTTCCTGCTGGTGGCTACTGCCGGTGGATATGCGAAGCGGACCGACATCGAGGAGTACACGGCGCAGGGTCGCGGCGGCAAGGGAGTGCTGACTATTCAGTACGACTCGAAGCGCGGCGAGTTGGTCGGTGCGATCATCGTTGATCTCGACAGCGAGGTGTATGCCATCACTTCCGGGGGCGGCGTCATCCGGACCCTGGCCAAGCAGGTCCGCAAGGCTGGCCGCCAGACCAAGGGTGTGCGCCTGATGAACCTGGGCGACGGCGACAGTCTGCTGGCGATCGCTCGCAATGCGGACGAACCGGATGAGACGCCCGACGCAGCCGACGCAGAAGCGAAGTAATCGGTACGACAGCCGTTAGGGTTGTTCACAAGCCATCAGTGAGGACTGTTCAGTGAGCAAAGCGAACGACCCGGCGGAGTCGGCCGGCGATCGCGGTAAGGTGCCGCCGCCTTGGCAACGGGGCGAGACCACCACGTCGACGCCGAATACCGGGATGACCGCAGGTGAGATGGCCAGGGCTGCCGGTGTCGGTGGCGAGACGCCGACTGTGCCATCGGATGCGGCGACTCAGGCGGTGCCTACGCAGGCGGCGCCCCCGGCCGGACCGCCGGGCGCGCCACAGACCAAGGCTCCGGCCAAGCGGCCTGGCGCGAAGGCTGCCGCACCAGCACCGAAGGCTCCTCCGGTGAAGGCCGCGCCACGCCCGGCCGTTCCCACCGCCCCGAAGGGCGACCCGACGGGTGCAGGGGGTGCCTCAAATTTGCCGGCACCGGGCCCACGGCCAGGTGGGCAGCCGGTCCCATCGCTTGCCCCTCCGATGACGGCGGGTTCGCCGGTATCGACGCCCCCGGGGGCGGGGCGGCCGAATCCACCGGCCGGGCCGGGATCCGGTGTGTCGGTAGCGGCTCCGTCGGCCACCGCTGCCACAGACCACCCCGATCTGGACGCTATTCACCAGGTCGGTGCTGGCGCCGACGAAGCAGGACGGGCATCCGTGCGTCGCATTCCGGCAACCGGCACCATCGGCACTCCGCTGCGTGCAGCTGTGCAGGTGCGCCGTGTCGACCCGTGGTCCGTCTTCAAAGTCACCGGGGTCCTGGCGATCGCCGGGTTCCTCATTTGGATGATCGCGATTGCGGTGCTGTACGGTGTGCTCGCCAGCATGGGCATCTGGGACCAGGTGAACTCGTCGTTCGCGACCATCGTGAGTGCCGACGGTACCAGCGACGGGGGGAACTTGATCACGGCCAGCCAGGTCTTCGGCTTCTCCGCGCTGTTCGGTGTTTTTGCGGCCGTCGTGCTCACCGCCCTAGCCACCATCATGGCGTACATCTACAACGTATGCGCCGACGTCGTTGGTGGCTTCGAGATCACTCTCGCGGATTTGGACTGATCGAGTCTGACCTCCTGACCAGCCGTTTTGTTGGTTTGCGGGGCGGTCGGGTAATGTTCCATCTCGGTTCACGGGCCTATAGCTCAGGCGGTTAGAGCGCTTCGCTGATAACGAAGAGGTCGGAGGTTCAAGTCCTCCTAGGCCCACCACCGTGACCTTCCGGCCTAGCCGGTACGGGGCCTTAGCTCAGTTGGTAGAGCGCTGCCTTTGCAAGGCAGATGTCAGGAGTTCGAATCTCCTAGGCTCCACAAAAAAAATACCTACCGCGCCCTAGCGCCGTTCCGACGCCCTCCCTGCGGGGCGGGTGAGCCAGCGAAGGGCGCTCGAACAGTCACCAGGCGTCGGAACGTAGGCGCTGGAGATCGTGAGGCGCAGCGGACGCCCTTGAATCAGCGGATATAGCGGGCGACGAAGTTGGCTGCCGCGCCGGTCATTCCATTGTGGGCGTAGTTGCCGTGCACAGTGTTCGGACGATTGATGGGGCCGCCGTCGCAAATATTGTCGCCGCGGATGCAGTATTCGCGCGTCTTGTGGCGGTAGGCGGAACCGGTGCGCATCGGCGGTAGGCCAACATCGCGGAACCACCGATCAGCCGGCGCACCGAAGGTGATGACGCCCGCGACCTTGCGCGCAACATCCGGCCGCAGCGACGTGGGAAGCTCACCGACCACCAGCCCCGGGCCGAGGACATCGTCGCTCGCGGCGTAGGTCACGATGACGCCGCCCTGGGAGAACCCGCCGAGCACAATCTTCGTCTGGCGGCACTTCCCGGCGATGTTCTGCACTTGGCTCTGCGCGCTGCGTACCCCCGCCGACACGGTCTTGAGGAAACCGGTGCCCTTCTGGAAGTCGTCGCTGGCCTGATAGTGGATCGGCGAGACCCGCACGTCCTTGCCCGGGAACCGGGCCGCCAACGACTGGTACATGGCTTGACCGGTGTTGCCCACCGCACCGCCAGCCTCCTGGGTACCGCGGGCGAAGAGCAAGTGCACGTCGGCGCAACCGGACGCGTTGGCCCGTCCGGCGACCGGTGCGGCCAGGCCAGCCATCAGAAGCAGCGCGGAGAGAACGAGAAGAAGCCGTTTGGGCATGGTGCTGATCCTAAAGTCTGGCTACTTGGCTGCGAGATTTTCGGTCTCGGGTTCTTCCGCGTGGTCGAGGACATCTTGGGCCGCGATAGCCTTTTTCGAGTCGATATCGGTGACGCTAGTGGCCAGCAACTCGATCTGTTGGAAGACGCGTTTGGCCGCTTCGCTCCACGGCATCAGAATCGGGAAGACGTGGAACATCCCGCGCTCCTCCATCGGTACGACCGTCACGCCGCCAGCGCGCAGATTGCTCGCGAACTCCCGGATCGAGTCGCGGAACATCTCTTCGTCGCCCCAGCAGACGAACGTCGGCGGGAACCATTCCTGCTGCGGCGCACTGAACACTGCCGAGACGCGGCTGTCGTTCGGTTGAATGCCGCGCAGGTATGACGTCACCGGGATGTTCCAGGGCAATACGTCGTACCGCGCGTTGACCATCACCGAGTCCTGTGAAAAGTCCAGATCCACCTCGGGGGAGAAGAGGACCAGTGCGCGTGGCCGCGGAATACGCTCCTGGTGCAGGTGCACCATCAACGACGTCGCCAACCCGCCACCGCCGGAGTCGCCAGCGACAATGAGGTGTTGGGCGTCGATACCGCGGTCGAGAAGCCCCTGGTAGACGTCAGCGGCATCGTGCATGCCAGCGGGGAAGGGGAACTCCGGCGACATCCGGTAGTCCGGGATAAAGAGTTGGCAGCCGGTCAGGCGGACGAGCGCCGCGGCGAACATCGTGTACATCTTCGGGGTGGTCCCGAAGTAGCCGCCGCCGTGCAGATACAGGATGGTCCGGGTGCGGTCCTTATGCTTGACCTGCTCGTCGGCTGCAGCGACTTCCGGCTTGGCCCGGCACCATATGCCTTCCTGACCACCGACGACGTCGGACTCGATCTCCACGCCGCCGAGCGCGCCGACCACCGGGGTCAACACCACGCCGCAGATTTGGTCGAGGATCTTCTCCATCGATCGGAACTCTTCGATCGGCAGACTCACCGAATAGCCGAGGAACGAGCGCACCGACTGACGGGTGACCGCCTGACCGATGTTGTCGAGCACCCCACCGGGACCGGACAATGGCTTCTGGAAGGGAATCCGGGCCAGTCCGTTGACCATATTGCCGACCAACCCAAGCATGGTCAGTGCCGTCACCGGCACACTTGCAGTTTCGACGCCTTCGCGATCAGCCATCACCATGGCAGCTAGGGTATCGGAAAGATGCGCTCAGCGGGACCTGCGAGCAGCAAAGTCCGCTCCGGCCACGGCCATGCCGTTGACCGAATACAGCACGTGGGCGGCCGTGGGCTGACCGACCCGGCTGCCGTCGCACACGTTATCGCCGGGCGCACAGAAACTGGCTGTCTTGGCCCGGTAGCTGGCCCCAACCCGCATCGGCGGGGCGCCGAGCTCGCGGATCCAGTGGCTCGACGGTGTACCGAATAACACCACCGCGGAGATGTGCTGCGCGATGTCGGCGGGCAACGGTTGTGGCGCCTGCGAGCGATACCGGGCGTACATCGCCGGAATCTCAACATCGTCGGACACTGCATAGGACGCGACCACCGCACCCTGCGAGTAGCCGCCCAAGACGATCTTGGTGCTCGGGCAGTGCCGGGCAATCGCGCGAATCTGGGCCTGAGTTGTTTTGATTCCGGCGACGACGCTGCGGACAAACGCTGGGCGGTCGTTGAAATTGCTGCTGGCCGCATAGCGTACGGCGCTGGTGCGCACGGACTTGCCTGCCAGCTGCTGGTCCAGCGACGCAGCCATCACTAAACCGGTGACGCCCACCGGTGCGCCCGTCTCGAGGGTGCCGCGGGCGAAGAGCAGTTCGACGTCCGGACAGCCGGGAGCGGCCGTCGCAGGTGCGGCGTTCCCGGCGAGCACGCCGGTGAAGCTGATCAACAGCGCAGCAGACAGGGCCAGGAATCGGCGGGTATTCCGCAGGGTCGGAATGCGGACGGACGCCGTCACAGCAGAATCCACAAGTAGCTGATCAGGGCAAGGACCCAGAACACGAGCCATGCCCAGCCGAGGTACACCGCCCACGTGGCGAATGGTCGCCCTTGCCGGACGTCATTCTGAGTCTCTCGAAGCCCGCGGTAGCCGAGCCACAATCCGAATGGCACCGTTATCAACAGGAAGCCAAGACCGGACAGCACGAAGCCGACAATCGCCGACACGCTAAGCGGCCCCGGCGACGGGGAAGTCCCGAGGGTGCTCCCCGTGCGTGTCGGCTGTGAGCGGACCGCGGCGGGCGCGTTATTGGTTTGCGCGGCAGGCGCCGCTGTCGCGTTGCGTGCGGCGGAGCGATCGGACTGGGGGGCGGTGCTCCGGCCGGGTGCGGGACGGCCCGAACTCGGGACTCGGTCGATGGCCACTGTGCTCACTTCCTTGCCGACGTCGCCCGCCCCGAGCAGTTCGGCTTCCTTAGGGACCTCGGAGTACGCGAGAGGGCGTGGTGGTTGCGCCGACGCGGCTCCGATGGTCGTGGGACCGGGTGTAGTGCTGCCAGCGGGCGGAAGGCTGACTGGCTGCGCTGCGGGAGGCTGAGTCGGTGCCGGCCGCCCGGTTGGCGCCATGACCGGGG
>NZ_JBAQWU010000108.1:0-1779 GCF_049299075.1 Gordonia sp. (in: high G+C Gram-positive bacteria) | reverse complement strand
CCTCTGCTTGGGGGCCGACGAGGGCGGCGAACCGCTGCAGGCGCGGTTCGGGTGTCGTGCCGACGTTGCGGTAGTAGTTCATGAGGGCGGCGAACACGTCTGGGTCTGATTCTATGGCGCGGAAGTCGTCGAGCCAATGGATGGTCCAGGTGGTGACGTCGGTGCTGCCGGGGGCTTCGCCGGCTCTTCGCCTTTCAGAGTGCGTTGATGCGGTCGGCGAGCTGACCGGAGTGCAGGTGTGACCGCAAGATGTAGTGGTTAAGGTTGCGGAAGCCTTGGGCGATTCCGCGGAGGTGTTCGAGGCGGCCGTTGATGGCTTCGACGGGTCCGTTCGAGACGCGGGTGTCGAAGTAGGCGAGGATGTCTGTGCGGCGTTTCCATAGACTTCGGCCGAGTTGGGCGAGTTCGGCCAGTCCCGCGGGGAGGCCGGTGTGGATGCGTTTGAGGACCTTCCACATCAGTTTCTTGCCTTCGCGGCGTTGTGGGTGTTCGTAGGCGTCGATCAGCTGCTGATACACCTGGTAGGTGATCTCGACCGCGGCGTGCTCGTCGTGGCTGGTCAGCGCCTCGAACAGGCGGATCTTCTGTTTGTCGGTCAGTAGCGCGGTCCGGGTGTGGAGGATGCGGCGGACCTTGTAGAGCGGATCGCTTGCGCGGCCCCGGTGCCCGCACGTCTGCTGCTGGATGCGCTGGCGGCACAGGTCGAGTTTGGTTCCGGCGAGCGCTACGACGTGGAAGGGGTCCATCACGACCCGGGCAGCGGGGAGTTCCTGGCTGGTGGCGGTCTTGTAGCCGGTGAATCCGTCCATCGCCACGACCTTGATCCGGTCCCGGAACCGCTGATCACGGGCGGCCAGCCAGTCCTTCAAGACCTGTGCCGAGCGTCCGGCGATCATGTCGAGCAACCGGGCAGGGCCGGTACCGTCGACGACCGGCGTCAGGTCGATCAGGACGGTGACGAAGCCGGGTTCTCCTTGTCCGCGAACGTGTTTCCACTTGTGTTCATCAACGCCCAGGACACGGACACCGTCGAGGTGGCCGCCGTCGTAGACCAGGGCGCGGGCGGCGTCGACGGCGATCGCGTTGACCGTCTTCCACGCCAGCCCCAACGCTGTGGCCACCGCTTTCACACTCATCTTGTCGATCGCGATGCGCTGGAGGATCCAGCGTGCCGTGCGGGTGGTGACCACTGCCCGGGGCGCGGCGACATGCTCGATCTGGCCGCGGAAGATCGTGTGCGGGCAGTTGCTGGTGCGGCACCTGAACCGCGGTACCGCGACATGCAGCACGACCGGATGGCCGCTGATCGGTACATCAGTCAACGTGCGGTCGGCGTGATCACGTAGCTCGCCGGCGACCCGGCAGCCCGGACACCGTGGATCAGCCTGCAGTACCCGGCACCATAGATGGGTGCGGTCCTGGGCACCGACGGCGGCGCCGGTGATCGTCACCCCCAGCTCGACCGTCCGGCAGATCGTGTCAGCAACATCGGCAGTAAGCTTGCTCATGGGTCCTGTGGCGTGAAATTGGGTGTGTAGGAACTTCCATTTTCACACCCAGGACCCGCCTACATGTTGTGCCCACACCGGTCAGCCCAGATCCGGCCTACGCACTCTCAGAGGCGAAGAGCCGCTTTGCCGAGGGAGAGCAGGGCCAGGCGGGCGGCGGGGGTCAGGGGGCGCCGGCGCAGGGCGGTTTCGGTGACGGTGGTGAGGTCGTCGAGGGTGTAGGTCAGGTGGGGCAGGAGGTCGCCGAGTGCGGTGGCCAGGTCGGGGCCGG
>NZ_JBAQWU010000107.1:0-11255 GCF_049299075.1 Gordonia sp. (in: high G+C Gram-positive bacteria) | reverse complement strand
CGTCCTTCCTCTCGACCAGGTCCCGGACCCGGCGTTTGCGGCGGGCACCGTCGGTCACGGCGTCGCCATCGATCCGACCGGCGACACCGTCTACGCCCCGGCCGATGCGACCATCGTCGCGCTGCAGCCCACCGGCCACGCGGTCGGCATGGTGCTCGACGGCGGCGTGGAACTGCTCATCCACATCGGCATAGACACCGTGCAGATGGGCGGCGACGGCTTCACCGTGCACGTCGAGGCTGGCAAGAAGGTCAAGGCCGGTACGCCGCTAGTCACCTTTGACCGCGCCAAGATCGAGGCCGCCGGCTACTCCCCGATCACCCCGGTGGTCGTGATGAACACCAAGAAGTTCGTCTCGGTCACCGGCATCGCCGAGGGCCTCGCGCCCGCCGGTACCCCCATCATCGCCGTGCAGTCCAAAGCCTTCGTCCCCGCCGGGTGAGTCGAGACACAATTCTTTGCGCCGCAAAGTGTTAGTCAGTAACACTTTATGGCATGTCTTCCGTTCTCTTCCGGCTCGGCCGGTTCTCGTTCCGCCACAAGTGGTGGATGATCGGCGCCTGGCTCGCCCTCGTGGTGGTCCTCGGCTCGCTCGTCGCCGCCCTGAATCCCAAGTTCGCCAACGATTTCGAACTACCGGGCACCGATGCCGGCATCACGATGGAGCAGATGCAGGAGAACTTCCCGGCGCTGTCCGCGCAACAGAGCAAATCCCGCACCACCGTCGTGGTTGCCGCGCCGGACGGTCTGGCCGCGCACACGAAGCAGATCGACAAGCTCACCGCCGCGCTCAGCGGACTCAACAAAGTACTGGCACCGGAGACTATCGCCAACCCGGTGACCCTTGCGCAGAAGGACCCGGCGATCGCCTCCACCGTCTTATCCGACGACGGCAAGATCGGCCTGGTCTTTGTCTCCCAAGACCTGGACCGGATGGAGCTCACCGCCGCGGATAAGCAGGCCCTGACCGATATCGTCGACACGCACCGGGGCAACGGCCTGGACGTGCAGGCCACCAGCGGCGTCATGCAGGCGAGGGAGTCCGGCGGCGCCGCCGAGGCGCTCGGCATGGGTGTGGCATTCGTGGTGATGATCGTGGCCTTCGGCGCGCTGATCGCCGCCTTCATCCCGCTCATCACCGCCATCGTCGGCGTCGGCATGACCATGATGCTGCTGATGCTCAGCACCGAGGTCATGACCGTCAACCAGACCGCGACCGGCATCGTCCTGATGCTCGGCCTCGCCGTGTCCATCGACTACGCCCTCTTCATCGTGTCCCGCTACCGCACCGAACGCGCACGCGGCGGTGACCCCGCCGACGCCGCGGGCCGAGCTACCGGCACCGCGGGCACCGCGGTCGTCTTCGCCGGTCTGACGGTGATCATCGCCGTGGTTGCCCTCATGGTGATCGGCATTCCGCTGATCACCCAGATGGGTCTGGGTGCGGCACTGGCCGTCCTGATCGCCGTGATCGCCTCCCTCACTCTGATCCCGGCACTACTCGGCGCGTTCGGCCGCTTCGCCTTCTCCCCCCGCATTCCGTGGATCAAGCATGCCGAGCAGGATGACTCCTACGACTCCATCGGCACCAAGTTCGGCCGCGCCGTCGTCGCCAAACCGATCCCGTTCATCATCGCCGGCCTGGCAATCCTGGTGGCCGCAGCCATCCCGGTCCAGGGCATGCAGCTCGGTATGGACATGACTGGCGACGACGAAGCCGCCGCACAGGAGCTCGTCACCAAGGGCTTCGGCGAGGGCATCAACGGACAACTGTTCGTCGTCGTACACGATGGGTCGGGCGGCGACGTCGCGCCGGCCGCCGACCGCGCCGTCGCCGAGATCAAAACACTCAATGACGTGTACCAACCCGAGCAGATCGTGTGGATGGGCAACGGCGCCGACCCGCGCAATCCGAACCCGGGCGCCGACACCGCGCTGATCGTCGTGACGCCACTGAGCTCGCCGTCGTCGCCGGAGACCCACGAGTTGATGGAATCGATCCGGGCCCTCTCCCCGCAGATCGAGGCGGCTGGCGCCGAGATTCACGTCGGCGGCCAGACCGGGATCATGTCAGACCTGTCGGCCAAACTCGACAAAGCGCTGATCCCCTACATCGCCCTCGTCGTCGGCCTGGCCTTCCTCATTATGATCGCGGTGTTCCGGTCGCTCTGGGTGCCACTGATCGGCACACTGGGCTTCATCTTCTCGGTGCTCGCCACCTTCGGCATCACCACGCTGGTGTTCACCGACGGCTGGCTCGGCCTGATCTCCAACACGCAGCCGATCCTCTCGTTCCTGCCGATCTTCCTGGTGGGCGTGGTCTTCGGCCTGGCCATGGACTATCAGGTGTTCCTAGTGACGCGCATGCGCGAGGAGTTCTTGCACGGCATGTCCCCGAAGGACGCCATCGTGGCCGGCTACCGGCACGGGGCCCGCGTGGTGACCTCGGCCGCGATCATCATGATCAGCGTCTTCGCCGCGTTCATGCTGTCTCCGGAGACCACTAACAAGATGCTCGGCTTCGCCCTGGCCGTCGCGGTCTTCTTCGACGCCTTCATCATCCGCATGATCGTCGTGCCCGCGGTGATCTCCCTGCTGGGTGAGAAGGCGTGGGGGCTGCCCCGCTGGCTGGACAAACTCGTCCTCAATTTCGACGTCGAGGGCAGCAAGGTGCGCAATCGGGGGGTCAGCACCACCGTCGAAGAACCAGTATTGACGGCATGACGCCACCTGGACGCCGCGCGGCTCACAAGCAGCAGACCCGCGCGGCGATCCGCGCCGCCGCCCTCGATCTGATCTCCCGGCAGGGCTATCAGGCGACGACGGTCGCGCAGATCGCCGAAGCCGCCGACATCTCACACACCACCTTGTTCCGGTACTTCGAGTCCAAAGAGCAGGTGCTGATTCACGACGACCTCGATGACGCGCGCCAGGAGATGCTCACCCGGATCCCACCGGGCCTGCCCCCGTTTGATCTGGCCCGCCAGATCGTGACCGGAATGTTCACCATCGCCAACGCGGACCCGTGGTCCTCGAACGCCGAACGCTTCAGGCTGCTGCGCTCCGAGCCGGTGCTCGCGATGGCGTATCAGCTGGAGGCCGACCGGGTGATGCAGGAAGGCATCGACTTCATCGCCGACTACACGGGCACCCCCGCGGATGGGCTGCCGCTGCGGGTCTTCATCGCGGCCCTCTCCGCCGTAATGATGCACATCGCCAATCGCGCCGATTCCATCGATCAGACGACGCTAGAGGACCTACTGGTCGCCATCGACCTTCTCGAGCAGGGGCTGCCCCTGTAACCTGGCCGCCATGGCAGTGACCGATCGTTCCGGCACGACGCTGGGCCCGTACCGCCTCGTCCGTCGTGTCGGCCGCGGCGGTATGGGCGAGGTGTACGAGGCCGTCGACACCCGCAAGGACCGCACCGTCGCGCTGAAGGTGCTGCCGGAGAATCTGGCCGACGATGTCGATTTTCGCGCCCGCTTTCTCCGCGAATCGCAGACCGTCGCGCGGCTGAACGATCCGCACGTGATCCCGATCCACGATTTCGGCGAGATCGACGGCCAACTCTTCCTGGATATGCGGATCGTGCACGGCCGGGATCTGCGCGCGGCGATCACCAGCGGCACGCTCACCCCGGAGCGAGCCGTCGACGTCGTCACCCAGATCGCCGGCGCCCTGGACACCGCGCATGCGGCCGGGCTGACGCACCGCGATGTGAAGCCGGAGAACATACTGCTCGACGGGAACGGCTTCGCCTACCTGGTGGACTTCGGACTGGTGCAGTCGGCCGGGCAGGCCGGTTTGACCTCGACCGGCATGGCAATCGGCTCGTTCAACTACATGGCGCCCGAACGGTTCGGCAACGGCACGCCCATCGGGCCGCCCGCCGACATCTACGCGCTGGGCTGCGTGCTGTTCGAATCCCTCACCGGCACTAAACCTTTCGGCGCCACCAGCATGGAACAGATCATCGCCGGGCATCTGGCGCGCCAGCTGCCGCCGACCGGCACCGTCTACGACGGCGTGATCGCCCGCGCTACGGCGAAGGATCCCGCACAGCGCTACCGCACCGCAGGCGAGTTGGCCGCCGCCGCTACCGCCGCACCGCACCAACTGCGGCAGACCGCCGTCGCACCGACACCCGTCCCGCCCACACCGCCCGTCTCGCTCACACCCCCGACGCCGCCGACGCCCGCCGGCAGCAATATCGGCCTGATCGCCACATTGTCCGCCGCGGTCGTGCTGGTCGCCGCGATCGGCGGTCTCTTGATCTGGAACTCGACCAACAGCACGGCCGACCCGGATTCGGCCGCGGCCCCCGCCGCGGTGACTACCGCCACCACCACGACCACCACCACCACCGCGACCACCACCGCCGCGACGACCACTGCCGCACGACCACCCGGGGACCTCGGTCTCGCAACCCCGATCTCCACGCCGCCGTGCGACGGCCGCACCGTGGCGTTCGTCTACAACGCCACCAACCCGGGCACCTACGCCCAGGAGGTCGACGCGGCCTTGGCCCGCTTCCCGGGGTCGTCGTACCTGCGCACGGATCAGTCCTGTCAGTCCCTGCGCCAATCACTCGACGGCAACCCGATCTATGCCGTCTACTACCCGGGCACGAGCCTGGCCGACACGTGCGCCACCCGCAACCGAATCGGCGGCGAGACCTATGCGCGGCGCCTGGACAACACCACCCCGGTGGGCGTCGAGATCTGCTGAGACACAGCTTCGGATCAGATACCGGAGACCCGTGTGATCTGTTCACTTTGAGGGGTTACCATCCACTCGTGCTGGAAGATCTGAACAAAAAGGCGAAGTCCGTCGGGCTCCATGTTGCTGATGCCAAGAAGTCGAAGCTGTTCACCATCCGCAAGGTGAAGAACGGCAAACTCGTGGCGAAGAACGTCAGCGCCGACGAAGCGACGAAGATCATCAAGAAGTACAAGTGATTCCTGGCGTACGCGCGCTCACCCGCATCGCGCTGCGCCCGGCCCACACTGTCAGCAACCGCCTCGCTGGCCTGTGGTCAGCCCGCACGGATCTGGACGGCCAGCTCACCGTCATCACCGGAGCATCCTCGGGCATCGGCGAATCTGCAGCGCGCATGTTCGCGGCCCGGGGCGCCGAAGTCATCGCCGTCGCCCGGAACTTGGAGCGGCTCACCACCCTCTGCGACACCATCGCCGCCAGCGGCGGGATCGCGTATCCGATCTCGGCGGACCTGTCCGACATCGACGACGCGGCACGCCTGGCCGAGGAGATCCTGGCCCGCTTCGGCACGCCGGACATCCTGGTGAACAATGCCGGGCGCTCCATCAGGCGGCCGGTACTCGACACCGTCGACCGCTTCCACGACTACGAACGCACCATGGCGATCAACTACTTTGGCGCGGTCCGGCTGACCACCGCCCTGCTGCCGGCGATGGTCGCCCAGCGCAGCAGCCGCATCGTGAACGTCGTCACCTGGGGTGTGGCCGCTGGGTCCATGCCCAAGTTCAGTGCGTACCACGCCTCCAAGTCCGCGTTGGCCGCCTTCGGCCGCAGTCTCGACGACGAGTGCCGTGGTACCGGCGTTTCGGTCAGTAATGTCGGCTTTCCCCTGGTGCGCACCCCGATGGTCGCGCCGACCGCCGACTACGACGACGCCCCCGCCCTCTCCGCCGACGACGCCGCCCAGTGGATTCTGCGTGCGGCGATCACCGGCGAACCCGAGGTGTATCCGCGGTACGCGGTACTGCTGCGCGCGATCGCCATTTTCTCGCCGCGCGTCACCGGCGACCTGGTCCGCCGAGTCGGCATCTAGTCCGAGTGGGAACATAGTCGGCATGGCCGATTTCATCTCCCGCGCGGACCTCGACTTCCTGCTCTACGACTGGCTGCGCGTCACCGACCTCACCGAGCGTGAGCGTTTTGCCGACCATTCGCGGGAGACCTTCGACGCCGTCCTGGACTTGAGTCACGACATGGCCGCGAAGCTCTATGCCCCGCACAACAAGAAGTCCGACCAGCAGGAGCCGCAGATCGGCCCCGACGGCGCCGTCATCCTGCTCGACGAGATCACCGCCGCCGTGCGCGCCTTCGGCGAGGCCGGGCTCAACGCTGGCTCGTTCGACGCCGATCTCGGTGGGATGCAGTTGCCGCACACGCTCGCGCGCGCGTCGATGGTGAATTTCCAGGCGGCCAATGCGGCGACGTCGTCGTACAGCTTCCTCACCGTCGGCAACGCCAACCTGCTCGCGAAGTACGGCACCGCCGAGCAGATCGACACTTGGGTGCGGCCGATGCTCGAGGGACGCTACTCGGGCACCATGTGCCTGTCCGAGCCGCAGGCCGGGTCGTCGCTCGCCGACATCACCACCCGGGCGGTGCGCGACGATGACGGCACCTACCGCGTCACCGGCACCAAAATGTGGATCTCCGCGGGCGACCATGAGATCTGCGAGAACATCGTCCACCTCGTGCTGGCGAAGATCCCCGGCGGCGGACCCGGTGTCAAGGGCATCTCACTGGTGATCGTGCCCAAGGTGCTCGAGAACGGCGAACGCAACGACGTCGCCCTGGTCGGCCTCAACCACAAGATGGGCAACCGCGGGACCACCAACACCCTGCTCAACTTCGGCGAGAAATCGTCGGGTGCCGTCGGTTATCTGGTCGGCGAGGAGCACCGCGGCCTGAGCTACATGTTCAACATGATGAATGAGGCGCGGATCGGCGTCGGCTTCCTGGCCACCGCGCTCGGCTACGCCGGATACCTGCAGTCGGTCGAGTACGCGAAGCTCCGCGTCCAGGGCGGAGTACCGATCATCAAGCACGCCGACGTGACGCGCATGCTGTTGGCACAGAAGTCCTATGTTGAAGGCGCGTTGGCTCTGGGCCTATACGCCTCGCGGCTGCTCGACGAGGAGACGACCGCACCCACGGCCGCCGCCCGCGCGCGGGCGCACACGCTGCTCGAGGTGCTCACTCCGATCGTGAAGAGCTGGCCGAGTCAGTGGTGTCTGGAGGCCAACAGCTTGGCGATCCAGGTGCATGGCGGCTATGGCTACACGCGCGAGTTCGACGTCGAGCAGTTCTACCGGGACAACCGGCTGAACCCAATCCACGAGGGCACGCACGGCATTCACGGCCTGGATCTGTTGGGCCGCAAAATGATCATGGATTCCGGTGCCGGCTTCGCCGCCCTCGCCGAGGCCATCGGCGAGACAGTGCAACGCGCCCGGACTGCCCTGCCCCCTGAGCCCTGCCTGCCCCCTGAGCTTGTCGAAGGGTACGCCGACCAGCTCGCCACCGCGATCACTCGCCTCGGCCAGGTCACCGAGTCCGTCTGGGCCACCGGGGACCCGGCACTGGCGCTGGCCAACGCCACCGCCTACCTGGAGGCCGCCGGGCACATCGTCGTCGCATGGATGTGGCTGGAGCAAGTGCTGGCCGTCGGCAACCTCGAAGGGGACTTTTACGATGGCAAGCGTGCCGCGGCCCAGTACTTCTTCCGCTACGAGCTACCCAAGACCGGGCCCCAGCTCGATCTCGTCGATTCCCTCGACCGCACCACCCTCGACGCGAACCCCGCCTGGTTTTAAGGTGGCGAGCCACTCCGTCACTTCGTCGGGCACATAGTTCTGCTCGGGCTCGTTGCAGATCTCATAGAAGAGCTCGCGTGTGTTTGGGATGAGGCATACGACTCAACCGTCACCTTTCCGGCGCTTCAATCCCCCGCCGAACTGGCCGCAACCGCCGGCCGGCTGGCAACCGGGAGCAGACTGACGACCCGACCTTCTGGCAACGTCCGGCCGCGCGCTGGGGCGCGCTGGCTGTGGTCGTCGCACTCGTCGCCGGAATCCTGACCGCCGTGTTCTGGCCGTCCGGATCTGAGTCGGCGCGCTGGGAGCAGTTCACCCTCGACGACGGCATCGTCGTCGAGGTGGCGGTACCGGACGGCTGGCGCGCTACTTTGGAGGCGGAGAGCGGGCGGGACCGGGGAATCCTGCTGTTGCCTTCCGAAGCGCCCTGGACGTCGTCCAAGTCCCTGGATGACGGTTGGGCCGACCTCGAAAAGGGTGCCAGCGGCCCGGCTGTTCACTTCGTGCTCATCGAGGCAGAGACCGGGTGCGATTCCGACGCACCGAAGGACCAGTGGTATTCCGACCCCCGCGAACAGCGGTCCGAAGAGGCCGCGCACACCGTTTATGCGCGAACCGAACTGTGCACGACCTTCCGTCGGGCGCCGATCACGATCCAGGTCGACGGTGGCGACGCGGACTCATCTGACCCCGATCCGGTAGGCGCCGACCTCGCTGACCAGCTCTCCAGAACGAGCTCCGTCCGCGTCGTCGGCTAGTCCGTTTGCGCCCGCGCATACGTTGGCCTGACGACAGTTCCTACGTCAGTAGCACGTGCGAGTAGACCCGACACCGGTCGCGCAAATCTCGATGAATGCGTTGGCTTCCTACTCAGTGAGAGTCGAGCCACTCCATCACTTCGTCGAGCACTTCATCGCGCTCGGGCTCGTTGAAGATCTCGTGGAAGAGTTCGGGGTACACCTGGGTGGTGACGTCGTCGCCGCCAGCAAGCTCGCCGACCATCCGGGTGCCTTCGGCGTTCGCCAGCGCATCCCGGCCGCCGTGCAAAGCGAGGACGGGTACACGCAAAGTATGCAGACGCTTGGGAAACTCCGCCATCGCGGCGAGCAGTGAGCCGCCCAGCCCGGCCGGGATCTTGCCGTGCCAGACCAGCGGATCGGCGTCGTAGGCGGCGACGACCGCTGGATCACGACTGAGCGCCGACGACGGCAGCGCCGCCGCAGGCAGCCGCGGGGCCACCCGACCCAGCAACGGCGCGAGCTTGATCATCAGTGGCGAGAGATCTTCCCCGGGCACCAGTGCGGGCCCGGAAAGCACCAGACCGGTCACCTCGTCGGGGTGGTCGAGTGTATAGGTGAGCGCTATCGCCCCGCCCATGCTGTGTCCGACGACGTAGAGCGGCAGGTCGTCTCGTTCGACGCTACCGATCACCCGGTGCAGATCAGCGACGAAGTCACCGAAGTCGGTGACGTCGGGCAGCGAGCCGTCGGAGCGGCCGTGTCCGGCGTGGTCGGGTGCCACCACCACGTACCCGGCGTCGGTGAAACGCTGGATTACATGGCCGTAACGGCCGGCGTGCTCGCCGAGTCCGTGGACCAACGCAATGACGCCCACCGCCGGAGAATCCGGGCGGTGGACGTCATAGACGATGTCGCGGCCACGAGCTCCGACGAGGGACCGTTGCGTCGATGTCATCTGGCCAATGTTACTCGGTGACGGCGGGCAGCGGCTCCTTGCCACCGATGATGTCGGCCTTGCCGAACGGCGACTTCTCCCAGAGGAGCGGGAATAGGAAGCCGCCGATGAGGCCGCCGACCAGCGGCGCCAGCCAGAAGATCCACAGCTGAGCGGGCGCGCCGTCACCGTTGAAGAACGCGACACCGGTCGAGCGGGCCGGGTTCACCGAGGTGTTGGAGATCGGGATCGAGATGAGGTGGATCAGCGTCAGCGTCAGACCGATCGCGATGCCGGCAAAGCCGACCGGCGCCCGCCCGTGCGTCGCACCCAGGATGACGATGACAAAGAACGCGGTCAACAGGATTTCGGCGATGGCCACCGAGGCGAGGCTGTAACCACCGGGCGAATGCTCGCCGAAGCCGTTGGCCGCCATATTGCCGGTGGCCTCCCAGCCGGGCTTGCCGCTCGCAATGGCCCAGATCGCCAGGCCACCCAGCAGACCGCCGACCACCTGCGAGATCCAGTAGCCGGGGACATCTTTCCACGGGAAGCGGCCGCTGGCCGCCGCACCGATGGTGACGGCCGGATTGAAGTGTCCGCCCGAGATCCAGCCCACGGCGTAGACCATGGTCAGCACGGTGAGGCCGAAGGCCAGCGCGACGCCGAGGAAGCCGATACCCAACTGCGCGGTGCCGTCGAGGAACTTGGCGGCAAAGACGGCACTACCGCAGCCGCCGAATACCAGCCAGAATGTACCGAACAGCTCAGCGAGCCATTTGGCTCCGATCGAATCGGTGTTCACGATTTCTCCTAAGAAAGGGATGAGAGCATCGTGAATCCTATGAGACCCGAGCTGTTACCTGGGGACTTGTTCAATTAATTTTTCGGGCCCCTACCAAAGCCGAGTACCCCCACGACACCGCGGCCAGCGGACTCGATCATGCCGATCGGCTTGAGCACGGTCTCGGCAAGATCAACCAGTACCCCGAGCTGCCCGACGATGCGGTCCAGGCGTGCCACGACGTCGCCCATCCGATTGACGGTGACGTCAACGTTGTCCAGCGAGCCGTTTAGCCGAGAGAGAGTGGTTTCGAAGTTCCCGATCGCGCCGTCGAGATCGACGAGCGATTCTGACAGCGCACCCATCACCGGCCCCATGGAGCCAAGGATGTCCTCCACTTGATCCACGGTCTGGTCCGCATTCATCGCCGCCTGCGCGAGCTTGCGCAGGCGCTGCCGATCACGGCCGGGTCGGTCAGCAAGGGGATTGATCGCCATACATCTGATTATGGCCGTTGTCAGTCTGTCGGGGCGGGAAACGTCCGATGGAATAGATCTCGATCAGGCGGCGTTGCCATAACCGATAAAGTTTAAATTTAAACTACATTGGAGGTCACCATGCCCGCGATCACCGCCAACACCCTGACACTGCCCCGGCTGTCCCCCGCCGACACGAGTGACGTCGACCGCGCCGTCGTCTCGATTACCACCGGCCCCCGCGGATACGAAGGTGAGGGCTTCCCGGTGGTGCGTGCCTTTGCCGGCATGCGCCCCGCCGCGCTCGACCCGTTCATCCACATGGACCAGATGGGCGAGGTGGAGTATGAGCCGGGCGAGCCGCGCGGCACGTCCTGGCACCCGCACCGCGGTTTCGAGACCGTCACCTACATGATCGACGGCCTGTTTGCGCATCAGGACTCCGCAGGCGGCGGCGGCCTGATCGCCGACGGTGCGACACAGTGGATGACCGCAGGCGCGGGGATCCTGCACATCGAGACCCCACCGGCCGAGTTGGTGGAATCCGGTGGCACGTTTCACGGCGTTCAGCTGTGGGTCAATCTCCCGGCCCGCGACAAGTTCTTGCCGCCTCGGTACCAGAATTTAGAGAGCGGTCAGACCGCGCTGGTGGCCTCCACCGACGGCGGCGCCCTGGTGCGGGTCATCGCCGGGCGCATCGACGGGCACGCGGGCCCGGGGGCGACGCAC
>NZ_JBAQWU010000106.1:0-3343 GCF_049299075.1 Gordonia sp. (in: high G+C Gram-positive bacteria) | reverse complement strand
GACGCCCACCAACGGCGCGATCCGGCGCTTGCTCAGCCCGCAGGAGAAGTGAAGACGTAGGACTTCTCTGATCTTGCGCATCGCGACTCTCTCGGCGGGCATCGCTTCTCCTCTTCGCTCGGGGCGTCGAGGAGGAGGTTAGCCGCCATGCCCAATGGGCCCGGTCGCGCGTCTGACGAGGTGGTCGCCTTCCCCCGGATTCAGTGGTCGGGATCCCGTGGAACAGGTGGTCGGATTGCCGTGGATTCGGTGGTCGCCTTCGCGTGGAATCGCTGCTCGTCTTGCGCCGGATTCCGCAGGTTTGGCTATCGGCGTCTCCACGTTCTGCTGCGGCAGGAGGGATACGTCGTGAACCACAAGCGGACCCAGCGGCTCTACCGCGAGGAAGGTCTGTCGGTTCGCCGACGGCGCTGTCGCAAGCGGGCGGTCGGAACCCGTGCGCCGATGGTCGTCGAAGCGCGCCCCAATGCCCGTTGGTCGCTCGACTTCGTTCACGACCAGATGGCGTCCGGGCAGCGGTTCCGTGTGCTCAACGTCATCGACGACGTGACGAAGCAGTGCCTCGCGGCGATCCCCGACACCTCGATCTCGGGCAAGCGTGTAGCCCGCGAATTGACGATGCTCATCGCCAGGTTCGGTAAGCCGAAGCTGATCGTCAGCGACAACGGGATGTCAATCGGCGCGGAACATTGACCCCGGATCGGCGTCCAACTTTGACCCCCCTGTTTTCGTGTTGAAGGTCGCTGTCTGCAATTCGGCACGGCGGTTGTTTTGGTCGCGTCGTCGGTGTCGTGACGGAGGGAGGGCGTAGCCCGACCGTAGGCACGATACCGACGATGGCGGCGATCTCAGGCCCGGTGTTTGAAGCGCCAGCTGTCGTTGCCGGTCTCGACGATGTCGCAGTGATGCGTGAGCCGGTCGAGCAGCGCGGTTGTCATCTTTGCGTCGCCGAACACCGACGGCCATTCGCCGAAGGCCAGGTTGGTGGTGACCATGATCGAGGTGCGCTCGTAGAGCCGGCTGATCAGGTGGAACAGCAACTGACCGCCGGATTGGGCGAATGGCAGGTAGCCCAACTCGTCGAGGACGATGAAGTCGAGGCGGCAGAGGTAATCCGCCATCCGGCCTTGCCGACCGGCGCGGGTCTCGGCCTCGAGCTTGTTGACCAGGTCGACGACGTTGAAGTAGCGCCCACGCATGCCGCCCCTGATGCAGGATCGCGCAATGGCGATGGCCAAGTGGGTCTTGCCCGTGCCGGTGCCGCCGATCAGCACGACATTGCGCTGTTGGGTGACGAAGCCGCCGCCGGCGAGGTCCGCGACTAGGTTCTCGTTGATCGGCGTGCCGTCGAAGGTGAAGTCGTCGATGTCTTTGGCGAGCGGCAGCTTGGCCACGCCCATCTGATAGCGGATCGAACGGGCCTGCTTCTCGGCGATCTCGGCGGCGAGCAGCGCCGCGACGACGCGCTGAGGGTCGTGGTTGCGCTTCAAGGCGGTGGCGACGATCTCGTCATAGGCCGCCTTCATGCCGAACATCTTCAGCTCTGCCATCGTGCTGAGGATCTGGGTGCGGTCCATCAGCCGGCCCTCCGCAGGGCGTCGTAGCGCGCGCAGTCGGCGATCGGCTCGTGCCGGAGCTTCAATGCGTCCGGGGTCAGGATGGTGATTGCTTCTCCCGCCGGACGCCGTCGCGCCAGGATGTTCAGCACCACGTCGGCGGAGTGCACGCCCTCGCCGAGGGCCTCGGCACAGGCGGCCTCGACGGCCACCAAGCCGTCGTCGAGCACCGCCGCGAGGATGTCGACCATCTGCCGGTCACCGTCGTTCGATCCGGCGAGCTTGCGGCGGATCCGATCGAGAGCACCAGGCAGCACCCAGTCCTTGAACGGGGCACCGTTGCGCAGCGCCCCGGGCTTGCGGGCGAGCACCGGCACGTAGTGCCAGGGATCGTAGATCGTCTCGCCGCGGCCGAAGGAGCGCTGGTGTTCCGCGACCATGCGCCCATTCTGGCGGACGACGAGCCGGTCGGCATAGGCGCGGATCTCCACCGGGCGGCCGACGGCGCTCGCTGCGACGGAGTACTTGTTGTTGTCGAAGCGGACGAGGCAGGTCTTCGATACCGACGCGGTCACCGCGTGGAACCCGTCGAAGGGACCGCGATAGGGCACCAGCGACGCTCGCTCGTCCTCGAACACCTCCCAGGTGGTCCGATCCGTGAACTCCGGGTTCCGATGCGCCTTGGCGTAGGCGATGCAACGGTCGAGCAGGAGGGCGTTCAACTCGTCGAAGGACCGCAGCCGCAGGCGCGGGGTGAAGAACCGCTCGCGCACCAACCCGACCTGGTTCTCGACCTGCCCCTTCTCCCATCCCGAAGCCGGCGTGCAGGCCACCGGGTCGACCAGGTAATGCCCGCTCATCTGCAGGAAGCGACGATTGTAGGCACGTTCCTTGCCGACGAAGATCGTCTCCACGGCGGTCTTCATGTTGTCGTAGATGCCGCGCGTGCAGGTGCCCTTGAAGAAGGCGAAGGCCCGGTCGTGGGCGTCGAACACCATCTCCTGGCTCTCGCGGGGATAGGCGCGGACGAACATCATCCGGCTGTGGCAGAGCCGGACGTGTGCCACCTTCACCGTCATCGGCAGGCCGTTCATCAGGACGATCTCGTGGCTCCAGTCGAACTGGTAGGCCTCCCCCGGCGCGAAGGAGAGCGGCACATAGGCATCGACCTTGGCCGCCGCCGTCTCCACCGCCCAGGCCCGAGCGTAACGCCGCACCGCGTCGTAACCGCCCTCGTAGCCCACGCCGCGCAGTTCCTCGAAGAGCCTCACCATCGTCAGCCGTTCTCGCGTCGATACCGCCGAGTTCGCCGTCAGAAGCCGGTCGAGTTCCGCCTTCCACGGACCGAGCTTGGGCAACGGCTGCTTGTCGCGGGAGTACTCGAAGATCGTCTCGCCCGACCGGATCACCTTCCGGACCGTGTTCCGGGCGACATGCAGTTCGCGCGCAATCTCCTTGATCGACCGATCTCGAACGAAGAAATCGCGGCGTATCCGCGCAATCGTATCCACTGACTTCATCCCCCGACCGCCGCCTCCAAACAAGGGCAGGCAGTCTGCTCGCGGTTGCGTTCAGGGGGTCAAAATTGGACGCTGATTACCCCCTCAAGGGGGTCAAAATTCCACGCCGAAACACATCGGCGTTGGTCGGACGGTTTCGTCTGCCCGATCTGCTCGACAAAGCGCGGCTGGAAATTGGAGACTAAGCCGTGGACGTGGGAATGTGCGGAGTGCGGTCGCCAGACTTCGGTGACAGCCGGAACCATCATGCACCGCACGCACCTGCCG
>NZ_JBAQWU010000105.1:0-1684 GCF_049299075.1 Gordonia sp. (in: high G+C Gram-positive bacteria) | reverse complement strand
GTCGGCGAGCGAATCGGTCCCCACATATCCGGGCCCAGTGACCGGCGTCCCGCTCCGGTGATAGCGCACGCGCACCGGTAGCACCGGCACCCCCGCGTCAATCGCCGCCTGAAAGAACGCCGGGCGGAATCGGCCCGAGGCGATCCCGCACCAGGTGGTGCCCTCGGGGAACACGACGACCGGCCGCCCGCGGTCCAGGATGCCCGCCACGCGGTGAACATCGCCGGGCAGCGAGCGCAGCTCACCGCGACCGTGCGTCACCACCCCGAGTGCGCGCAGGACCGCCGCTGTCGGCCGCGCCGCCAGCCCGCCCATCGAGAGCACTTCGCGTTTGGCGACGAACCGCGCCGGGCCGAGCGCAGCGAGCGCCGGAATGTCTAGACACGAGATGTGGTTGGCCACCACCAGCGCACCGCGCAGCCGCCGGGCATGGACCGGCCGGTGATCGACGACGTCCAGACGTAGGCCGGCCGCAGTCAGCATCCAGCGCGACAGCGCCCGGCAGTAGCGCGACCGGATACGGCGCCCGCAGCATAGGGCCGCCGTCGCGATCAACAGGCCGAGACCCGCGACGGTGGCCAGAGCCGCCAGGCGCCCGGTGAAGCGCCACCGACCTATCCGATCACGCTCTGCCGGAATGCACGACGACCCGCAGCCACTGACCGGCACCCACGGATTGGCTGGCGCGGTTGCCAACGATCCGTCTGACGCCACTACCGGGCCACGTCCGGGCCGCTGAGCCTGCTCAGCGCACCCCGCATCCGGGCGAGATAGCGCGCATCTCCTTGCTCCCGGTCTAGGACGGTGAGGAAGTCGCCGACGTCGAAGGCCTGGTCGTAGGCGGGTTCGCCGCACACCCGGGCGCCGAGCCGGATGTAGCCCCGCAACAGCGGCGGCAGCACCGACTTCTCGGGCGGCGGCAGGTCATCCAGGCGTGCGCCGTCGACGTGCACTTCGCGGTGCGGGTACGCCCGCCACGGGGCGGCGTACTGCTCCGCTGTCAGGTCACGGATTCCGCGCAGGGCCCGGCCGCGGCCGAGTTCGGATTCCAGCGGCACCGATACGCAGCCGAGGAGGTATCGGTAGCCGCCATCCTCCAGGTAGCCGAGTACGGCGGTCCACAGGAGCCCGGTCACCGCCCCGCTGCGGTGTTCGCGATCGACCACTGCCCGACCCATCTCGACGGTTTCCGGGGCGATGGATTCCAGCTCCGTCAAATCGAACTCGCCCGCCGAGTACCAGCCGCCTGCCGGGATGGCGCGGGTAGGCGGGAGCACCCGCGCGCACCCGGCCAGCCGCCCGGTGGGCAGGTGCCGGATCAGCAGGTGGTCGCAGTAGTCGTCAAAACGATCGGCGTCCATGCCGGTGGCGTCGTCGCCGATGCCGTCGGAGTAGCCGGGCTCGCTGCGGAAGACCTCGAAGCGCAGTTGCTGCGCGGCCCGGACATCGGCCGGGTGGGTGGTAGCGACGACGTCGTAGGACCCCGCAGTGAACAACACGCGGCGGGTAGGTGCGCTCTGGATCGGAGTGTAGATCGGGGCGGCCGGAGGCGAGTTTCTCGTCATGCCTCGCATACAAACGAGCCGAAACGACCGACCGCCCACCGCGCCGTGACCTGTGTCCGGCCCGTAGATGAACAAATCGACATCACTCGACACGTGTGCCCCGCAACCGGATTCGGTTG
>NZ_JBAQWU010000104.1:0-5048 GCF_049299075.1 Gordonia sp. (in: high G+C Gram-positive bacteria) | reverse complement strand
AGTGGTGCCCAGTATTTAGTGGTGCCCAGTATTCAGTGGTGCCCAGAACTCGGGTCCCGACTTACTCAGAGTCGGCGGAGTCCGCATCGATACGAGGCACGCCGGACAGGCCCTGCCAGAGGAGTGCGACCGTGGTCTCCACCGCTTGGCTTTTTTCGATCGGCCGGTTGGCCTCCAACCAGTAGCGCGCATTCACCTGACTCGCACCGACCAAGCCGGCGGCAAGCATCCGTGAACGGTGCGGGTCCAACCCCGAGTCGGTCATCACCAGGCCGTACACCGCGTCAACGCATGCCTCGGTCGCGCCGTCGACCCGCCGGATCACCGCGGGATCCTTGGCATCGGAGGAAAAGATCAACCGGTATCCCGAGTTGTCCTCGTCGATGAAATCAAAGAAGGCTGCCACCGCCGCGCGGACACGCTGGTGGTTATCGGTGGTGGTCAACAAGGCGCGGTTGACGTCGGACACCAGCTTCTCGGCGTGTGAGTCGACGACGGCGATGTACAGGTCGAGCTTCGATGGAAAGTGCTGGTAGAGCACCGGCTTGCTGACTCCGGCCGCACTGGCGATCTCGTCCATGCCCGCCGAGTGATAGCCGCGCTCCACAAAGATCTCGCTGGCCGCGTCGAGGAGTTGACGGCGGCGCGCGCTCCGCGGAAGGCGGGTGGAACGGCTGGACGCCGAGGCTTTGGCCTCATGCGCGACAGGGAAATCGGCGGCAGACATGGCCAGTAGCGTACTCGCCGCGAGCAACGGGCGTGCGTGCGCGCACGCCGCATCGTCGGCGGTCCGCCCGGCCACCGGCCCGCGACCGCAGACGGTGGTGTGTAGACAGTGACAGTGGAGTGCAGTAAGCGGAGTACGCTATCGCGCGAGGTCTGTGAGACAGTTGTGTCGTGACCGGTACACCTTCGCCCGGGCCCACGCGGCCCCGACGCCCGCGGCCTGACCAGCCGTTGCGTGCCCGCTGGGACCCGATCGCCGCCGACACCGGCGCCGAGAAGGAGCGCCCAGGCGGTGCCATCGCGCGTTTCTTCCGCGACTTCGGCTGGCGTGCCTACGCAATCAGCCTGCTCGGAGTTCTCACCGTTGCACTTCTCGTGTTCACCATCGTTGACGACGGAACTTCGTCCGAGCAGCAGGGCGCCACAATTGACCCTCGGTCGCGCAACCTGGACGTCTCCAAGGAGACGACGCCGATCGGTGTGCCGAGCGCCGACATCGCGGCCGCAGCCCTGCCTGCCGGTGCGCTGCCCGCTGGTGGGCCGTTCACCAAGAAGGGCGAGCAGGTATTCAGCGTCGTGCGCGGCACCACCGACAAGATCGGTACCGGCGACGAGGTGTACACCTACACCGTCGAGGTGGAGGATGGCCTGAATCCGACCGACTTCGGTGGTGAGCAGTTGTATGCCCAGCTGGTCGATGCAACTCTTGCCAACCCGAAGAGTTGGGTCGGTGGCGATAAGGTCGCCTTCCGGCGGATTGACAAAGGCGAGCCGGACCTGCGTATCTCGCTCAGCTCGGCGGACACGTCACGTGATCTCTGTGGCTACCAGGTCAAGTTGGAAGCGTCCTGCTTCTACCCGCCACAGGGCCGGGTGGTGCTTAATGAGGCCCGCTGGGTGCGCGGTGCCATCGCCTTCCAGGGCGACGGCCTCGCCTATCGGCAGTATCTGATCAATCACGAGGTCGGGCACGGCATCGGCTATGAGCACCATCTCGCCTGCGAGCAGGACGGTGGGCTGGCACCGATCATGATGCAGCAGACATTTGGTACCGCGAACAGCGAGATCCTGGCGCTGGACCCCGATGTCCGGGCCAATCGAACGTACACGTGTCGACCCAACGCCTGGCCGTACCCGGACAAGTGACCCTGCTCCCGCCGCTTGTTGAGCCGGGTGACGAGCTCACCCGCGCGGAGATCGCGCGTTACAGCAGGCACCTGATCATTCCGCAGCTCGGCCCGACGGGGCAGCGGCGACTCAAGAACGCCCGCGTGTTGGTGACCGGCGCCGGGGGACTGGGCTCGCCCGCGCTGCTCTATCTGGCCGCCGCCGGCGTCGGAACGCTGGGTGTGGTCGATTTCGATGTCGTCGACGAATCGAATCTGCAGCGACAAGTGATTCACGGCGTCGCCGACGTGGGCCGGGCGAAGACCGCCTCTGCCGCCGAGTCGATTGCCGAGATCAACCCGTTGGTGACCGTCGAGCAGCATGAGTTGCAACTCACCGCCGAGAACGCGGTGGAGCTGTTCGCGCGGTACGACCTCGTCGTCGACGGCACCGATAATTTCGCCACTCGCTACCTCGTCAACGACGCCGCGGTCCTCGCACACAAGCCGTACGTATGGGGTTCGATCTTCCGGTTCGACGGACAGGTCAGCGTGTTTTGGGAGGACGCTCCTGGCGGCCGCGGCCTCAACTACCGCGACCTCTATCCGCAGGCGCCGCCGCCCGGGCTGGTGCCGTCGTGCGCTGAGGGCGGCGTGGTCGGACTACTCCCGGCCACCATCGGCTCCTTGATGGGCACCGAAGCGGTCAAGCTGATCTGCGGGATCGGGGAGCCGCTCCTCGGTCGGCTGCTCATCTACGACGCCCTCGCTATGGCGGTGCGGACCGTCCGCTTCGGCCGTGACCCGCAACGCCCGGAGATTACCGAACTGATCGACTACGACGCGTTCTGCGGAACGCTCGACGACCCCGCGGTCGTGCCGGACACCGCGCCTACCGTGACGCCGGCGGAGTTACGCGCGGAGCTCGACGGACCCAATCCGCCAGTGGTGATCGATGTGCGCGAGCCGGTGGAGTTCGAGATCGTCGCGCTGCCGGGCGCACGGTTGGTCCCGGTCGGCGACATCTTGTCCGGCGCTGCGCTCGGCGACATCGCCCGCGCCGGCCGCGTCGTCCTCTACTGCAAGACCGGAATCCGATCGGCCGAAGGGCTGGCGGCACTGCGCCGGGCCGGGATCCCCGACGTCGTGCACCTGCAGGGTGGCATCGCCGCGTGGGTGCGGCACGTTGATCCCAGCCTCCCGATGTACTAGCGCGCGCTATTAGCCCGGTCTCATCTCGGTGTGGCGATACCGGGGATCGACAGGTGATCGGTAACCTCGATTACTGTGACCACGATTTCTGCGCCGCCGGAGCAGGTGCTGACGACCTTCGGTCTGACCGCGCACCCGCCGATCGCCATGACTGGCGCGGGCGTGGCCGGTTGGCGGGTCGGGGAGGTGGTTCTGTCGCTGGTGCCCGACCGCGCTCGCGCCGCCTGGTCGGCGACTGCTCGCGAGAATCTGTACGTCGAGGGTATGCGCGTGGCCCGACCGATCCGCGCCTCGGATGGCCGCTACGTCGTCTCCGGCTGGCGCGCCGACACTTACGTGGCGGGCAGCCCGGAACCCCGGCACGACGAAGTTCTCGCTGTCGCTGACCGGCTGCACGAGGCCATCGCGAAGCTGGAACGACCGCGTTTTATGCTCCAGCAGCCGGCCCCGCCGTTCAGCGACGTCGACGTCTTCACCGCCGCCGACCGCGCGGCCTGGGAGGATGTGCCGCTGCGCGCGGCACGGTCTGCGGGCATGGACATCGAGCCGGCTGGCGACGACGCGCAGCAGTCGATTGCGGCGCTCAAGACCCTCGCCGGGCTGCGTCGTCCGGTCACCTCGAAGTCACAGGTCGTGCACGGGGACCTGTTCGGCACTGTGTTGTTTGCCGGCGCAGCGGCGCCCGCGATCACTGATATCGTGCCGTACTGGCGTCCGCCGGCCTGGGCGGCCGCGGTGATCGTCGTCGATGCCCTCGCATGGGGCGGCGCCGAAGAAGAACTGATCACGCGTTGGTCGCACTACGACGAGTGGGAGCAGATGCTTCTGCGCGCCACGATTTTCCGGCTCGCCGTGCATGCCCTGCACCCGCGTTCCACTTCCGGCGCGCTGCCCGGTCTGTTGCGTGTCGTCGACCAGATCCGACTGCTCGTCTAGATCCGCTCGTCGGTGCGTGACCATTTCCCCGGAATCGTCGCGCCAACCGCGGTCTGCCATGTCGGCTGAACGGGGGACACCCGCGCTGGCCGGGTGTTTGTCGGGGCCCGGTGCCCAGTACGATCTCAGTACGATATTGCTGGCGCTCGGCGAGGCCCGCGTGAGAGAGGATTC
Organism: Gordonia sp. (in: high G+C Gram-positive bacteria); assembly: GCF_049299075.1. Taxonomy (GTDB): domain Bacteria; phylum Actinomycetota; class Actinomycetes; order Mycobacteriales; family Mycobacteriaceae; genus Gordonia. Next base: position 894 of record NZ_JBAQWU010000104.1, on the reverse strand, counting down.
ACATGGATAGCCCGGCTAGCCGCGTCGGCACGGAATTCGGCCCGTATCGACTCGAGTCGCTCATCGGTCGCGGCGGTATGGGCGAGGTGTACCGAGCGCATGACATCGTTCGTGACCGCACCGTGGCGTTGAAACTATTGCCGCCCCACCTCGCGCAGGATCCGATGTTCCAGGAGCGGTTCCGGCGCGAATGTCAGACGATCGCCCGGCTAGACGAACCGCACGTGATCCCGATTCACGACTTTGGCGAGATCGACGGTCAGCTCTACCTCGATATGCGTCTGGTTAACGGTCGTGACTTGCGCACGATTATGTCCGAGCGCGGGGTGTTGACGCCCACCGAAGCGCTGCCGATCATTCAGCAAGTGGCCGCAGCTCTGGACGCGGCGCATGCCGCTGGTCTGGTGCACCGTGATGTAAAGCCGGAGAACATCCTGGTGACTGGCGCCGACTTCGCCTATCTGGTGGACTTCGGTGTCGCACACGCCGAGACCGACTCGCATCTCACGAAGACGGGCACCGCGATCGGCTCTATCGCCTACATGGCGCCCGAGCAGTTCGACGATAAGCCGGTTACCGGTGTCGCCGACGTGTACGCACTGACCGCGGTGTTCTTTGAACTCGTAACCGGCCGCAAGCCCTATCCGGGCGAGGCGATTTCGACCATTACCCGCGGAGTACTGTTCGATCCCATCCCGGTGGCCAGCGCTCTGAATCCGGCGATCACGCCGGCGCTCGACACGGTACTCAGCTGGGGTTTGGCCAAGGCGCCCGAGCAGCGTTGCTCGTCAGCCCTGGAGCTTGCGCGCGCGGCGAGTGCCGCCGTCGGCGGACCGGCGCCCGCACCCGAGGCGACGCGCCGGATGGGAGCGGCAGGGATCCCGACCGCGCTGG
>NZ_JBAQWU010000103.1:0-9324 GCF_049299075.1 Gordonia sp. (in: high G+C Gram-positive bacteria) | reverse complement strand
GGCGTCAACCAACCCTTCGGCGCGACAGTAGTGCGCGAAGACTCGGACGCCGTTGCCGCACATCTCGGCGATCGAACCATCGGCATTGCGGTAGTCCATGAACCAGTCGTCCGCGCCGACGCCGGCGGGCAGTTCGGCGAGCACACCGGCCTGCACCAGCGCCCCGGACTTGGCCACGCGCAGCAGACCGTCGGCGCCGAGGCCGCGCTGCCGGTCGCAGAGTGCGGCGATCAGCGCGACGTCCAGGTCCAGGTCTGCGTCCGGATCGGGCAGGATCACGAAGTCGTTCTGGGTTCCATGGCCTTTGGCGAAACGCAGGGGTGAAGTGGTCACCCGACCGAGTTTACGAGTCGAGGGCGTCGAGCGCCCGCGCGGTCAGGTCCGGCGCCCCGGCGTCGAGCCACCTCGCGCGGTGATCGCGCCGGAACCAGGATCGCTGGCGACGCACATACCGACGGGTGCCGATAAAGGTGAGCTCGCGCGCGGTGTCCAGGTCGTATTCGCCGTCCAGGTGGGCGAGCGCCTGCGCGTATCCGATGGCCCGGGAGGCGGTCTTTCCCATCCGGAGCCCGACGTCGGCCAGCGCGGCAACCTCGTCGACCAGTCCTTGCCCGAACATCAGGGTGGTGCGCGCGTCGATCCGCGCGTCCAGCGCCGCCGTCTCCCGATCGAGGACCAGAATCCTGGTGCCCCAGCGGGGTTCGCCGATCTGCGGTGCGGACGCGGCGAATGGCTGCCCCGTCAGCTCCACTACTTCCAGCGCCCGCACGATCCGGCGGCCGTCGGTGTCGAGAATAGTGTTGGCCGCCACCGGATCCACCACGGCCAGTCGTTGATGCAGGGCGTGCGCGCCGATCTCCTCGAGCTGCGTCTCGTATTTGGCGCGCACTGCAGGGTCGGTCGCCGGGAATTGCCACCCGTCGAGCAGTCCTTGGATGTACATCATCGAACCGCCGACGATCACCGGCGTCTTTCCGGCGGCGAGCAGCCGGTCAATATCGGCAGCGGCCGCCGTCTGGTAGCCGGCGACGGTGGCCGTCTCGGTCACGTCCAGGACGTCGAGTTGGTGGTGGGCGATACCGCGACGCTCAGCGACCGGCAGCTTGGCGGTCCCGATGTCCATGCCCCGGTACTGCTGCATGGCGTCAATGTTCACGATCTCACCGCCGAGTTCTTCAGCGAGATCGAGCGCCAGGTCGCTCTTCCCACTTGCGGTCGGGCCGACTACCGCCACTGGTCGGGCGCTCATCGAGCACCCTGCGGAGTGAGGTTACCGACGGTATAGCCGACACCGAAAGGAGCAGCGGCATACGAGATCTCGCTGGTCACCGGAATGCCGCACGCAGCGAGTGACTCCAAGACGCCAGCGAGGACCTGCCAGGCCACGCGCGTACCCACCCCCTCGGCGACACACTCGGCGACGGTGAGTCCGGCCAATCCGGCGGGATCCGCAGCAGCCAACGCCGCGTCAATCCGGCGCTGTAGCGCCCACGCCGATTCCCGTTCTCCGCCGCCCGGCGCGCCGGGACTGAGCGCCGTTGCACCGTCGGCCACCACCAGCAGGTTCACTGGATCGGTATCACCGAAGCCCAGGTCGCGACCCACCTGCCGCGCAACATCCGGCGCCAGGTCCGGATCGACGATGCACGGCGTGATCGACGACGGCGCCTGCGCGGCCTGCGCGCCGAGCCAGCCTGCCAGCAGCATCGCTAGTGGCGGAGGTTCGGCACCGGCGGCGCGCGGAATCTGCACTCGGATCGGTACGCCGTACGCCCCGAAGTCGCCGTGGTCAGTGCAGGTCACCCGGGCCGGGCCACCCAACGGACGGTCGGCGACACCGACGGCCACCCAGCGTCCCGCGTGCGTCGCCAACCGGCGTACCGCGGCGGTGGCCGCCGCGCGCACCGGCGCGGTGTCGAAAGCCTGGGGACCGGCGAGTTCGGGCACCAGGAGGGGTGCGCTCGGGACAACCGCGATATGCGCCAACACGCCCCCGACGCTACCGCTGCCCCGGCAATGTCGTGCGCGCCGCCCCATACCGTCCGGGGAACTGTTTGAATGAACAACGGACATGATGAACCGTGCGTCGACCCACCGGGGGTCGAGGCCCGGTTCCGGCAGCCGTGACGCGCGGCGCGAGCGACAAGAATGAGGCGACCATCGATGAGTACCCCGAACCAGCCCAATACCCCGAACCAGCCCAGTATCCCGAACCAGCCCGGCACCGAAAGCACGGAGCCCGCGCCCCGCCCGGGACCGCGCCCCGGTCCCCGACCTGGCCCTCGACCTGGACCGAGCGGCGGCCAGCATCCGGCGGTCGCGGTGCATCATGTCGACATCGGCGATCCCACCAAGTTCGGCCGCGTCGACGACGACGGCACCGTATGGCTCATCGTTGGCGAGACCGAGCGGCAGATCGGTTCCTGGCAGGCCGGGACGCCCGCCGAGGGACTCGCGCACTTTTCCCGCAAATTCGCCGACCTGGCCACCGAAACCGAGATCCTCGAGGAGCGGCTGGATGCTCGCTCCGGGGACCCCCGCAAAACCCAGACTGCCGCCCAGCATCTGCTCGATGCGCTGCCGACCGCGCAGGTGATCGGCGACATCGACTCACTGACGACGCGTTTGCAGACCATTGTCGAGCGGGCTGGCGCCCTGACCGGCGAGGTCAAGGCCGAACGGGACGCCGCGCGGGCGGCCGCGCTGGCCCGCAAGACCGAACTCGCCGAGGAGGCCGAGCAGATCGGCGCTGAATCCACTCAATGGAAGGCCAGCGGCACCCGGTTGCGCGAGATTCTCGACGAATGGCGCACTGTCCGGGGCTCGGACAAGAAGGCCGAGGATGCCCTATGGCGCCGTTACGCCAATGCCCGAGATGCGTTCAACCGCCGTCGCGGCGCACACTTCGCCGAACTCGACCGCGATCGCGCCGGAGTCAAAACCCGCAAAGAAGAGTTGATCGCCGAGGCGCAGGCCCTCTCCTCATCGACCGATTGGGCCGTGACCGCGAGCAAATACCGTGACTTGATGGCGCAGTGGAAGGCCGCCGGGCGGGCCCCCCGCGACACTGACGACGCACTGTGGACCCGGTTCAAAGCAGCACAGGATGTGTTCTTTGGCGCGCGCAACGCCGAGCAGTCCGAGCGCGATGCCGAGTTCGACGAGAATGCTGCCGCCAAGCTCGCCTTGCTTGCCGATGCTGAGAAGTCCATCGTCCCGGCCAAGGACCTCGAGGGGGCCCGCCGCGCGTTCCGGACGTTCCGGGAACGCTGGGAGGAGCTCGGCAAAGTCCCGCGCGATCAGGTCCACGCGCTCGAAGCCCGCGTCCGGGCGCTGGAGAAGCGCCTCCGGGCCGAGGAAGACGCCGACTGGTCGCGCACCGATCCGGAGGCGTTGGCGCGCGCCGCCCAGTTCACCGAGCGTGCCGAGAAGCTGACCCAGCAGGCCGATAAGGCTGTGGCCGCGGGCCGGGACTCCGATGCTCAGGACCTGCGCGCGCAGGCCGCCCAGTGGAACGAATGGGCCGAAGCAGCCACGACTGCGGTCACCGGCCGCTGACGCCAGCGAGCGTCAGGTGTCGTCGCTCGTCGGCTCGGTCCCGTCGCGGTACGACCGCGACGGCGCACCGGAGGCCCGGCGATCGCGCAATGCGCGATTGAAGTTCTCATGAATGGCGGCTTGTTCGCGCCGTTCGGCTTCCAGTGCCATGTGATAGGCGCTGCGCGACCACACTACGCGTGACCAGTGGAAAGTGAGCACGATCATGGTGAGCCAGCCCAAGACCAGACCGGCTCCGGCGGTACTGGGCGGCTCGATGCCGCCGACACCGGTGGTGTTGCGCGTCCAGATGGCGAGCATGCCCGCCACCGAGCCGACCGCGCAACCGCACAGCGCGATCCAGGCGATCACCCAGCGCCGGGTGAGCAGCGCCACCATGGAGAAGCCGATACCGAAGACCACCGCGAGCCAAATGAAGATTTGCGATGGCAGCGCGACCCGCTCATCGAGGGCCGTCTGCGGCATGGTCAGCACGTCAACGCCACGCGCCGCGCCAGCATGCGGCAGCAGCAGCGAAATCATCAGGACCAGCACGCACAGCCCCACCACCAAGGCGCGGACCCCGGGATCGATCTCGCCAGCGACCTTCCGCTCGGCTTTGCGTAGATCCTTCTCGTACGCGCGCAGGGTTTCCCGGTCCTGACTGGCCGTCGGCCGCGACTGGCCGTTTTCGCCCGGAAGCTCACTCATGGTTTTCCCTCTCCTCATGTTTGTCGTGCGACCTGCGTCCCGCCGTGACCGAGTCAGCCGCACCCGCCCGTACCACACGCGCTGGACGATTCCGGCTTAGTCGTGCGGCCCAGACCCGGCAGGCCCAGACCGACGCCGACCGGCGCGGTCCTCGGGGTGACGCCCGCAGCATGGGCGTCGCCAGCCCTCGTCCGGCGATGTGCGGTCACGTCGCCGTCGGCGATCAGGTGGTATGGCGCGGCCGCGGTGATCGCTGTGTGCACGATGTCGCCGGGCCGGATCGCCTCGCGCCGCGCAGCGTCGACGGCGAAATGCACAAGGCGCCCGTCGCGGGCGCGGCCGGTCATCCGGCCGCTGACCGCGCTCTTCTTGTTCTCGTTGGTCACCACCAGCAGCTCCACCCCGGTGCCGATCAGCTCCCGGTTGGTTTCCAGGCAGATCCGGTCTTGCACCGCGACCAGCCGCTGGTAGCGCTCGGTGACCACGTCGGCCGGCACTTGGTTATCCATGGTGGCTGCCGGGGTTCCCGGCCGCGGCGAGTACTGGAATGTGTAGGCGCCGGTGAACCGGGCGGCCTCCACCACTTCCAGGGTCTGCTGGAAATCTTCTTCGGTCTCCCCGGGGAAGCCGACAATGATATCGGTGGTGATGGCCGCCTCCGGCATCACTGCGCGCACGCGGTCCAGGATGTTCAGGAACTTGCTCCGCCGGTAACTGCGGCGCATTGCCTTGAGTACCCGATCCGAGCCGGACTGCAGCGGCATATGGAGCTGCGGGCAGATGTTCGGTGTCTGCGCCATCGCTTCGATCACGTCGTCGGTGAACTCGGCCGGGTGCGGCGAGGTGAAGCGAACGCGGTCGAGCCCGTCGATGGCACCGCACGCGCGCAGCAGTTCGGCAAAGGCACCGCGGTTGCGGCCGATCTCCGGGTCGGCGAACGACATACCGTAGGCGTTCACGTTCTGGCCGAGGAGGGTCACTTCCAGGACCCCTTGCTCGACGAGCGCCTGAACCTCGGCGAGCACATCGCCGGGACGGCGGTCAACTTCCTTGCCCCGCAGCGACGGCACAATGCAGAACGTGCAGGTGTTGTTGCAGCCCACCGACACCGAGACCCAGCCCGCGTAGGCGGACTCCCGTTTGGCCGGCAGCGTCGACGGGAATGCTTCCAGCGAGTCGAGGATCTCCACCTGCGCGGCATCGTTGTGCCGGGCGCGTTCGAGCAACACTGGGAGCGAACCGATGTTGTGGGTGCCGAAGACGACGTCAACCCACGGTGCCTTGGCCAGGACCGTGTCCTTATCCTTCTGCGCCAGGCAGCCACCCACGGCGATCTGCATACCCGGCCGCTGCGCCTTGACCGGAGCCAGGTGCGACAAGTTGCCGTACAGCTTGTTGTCCGCGTTCTCCCGGATCGCGCAGGTGTTGAAAACCACCAGGTCTGCGTCGGCGTCAGACTCGGCCCGAATGTAGCCAGCGTCCTCCAGTAGACCCGAGATGCGCTCGGTATCGTGAACATTCATCTGACAGCCGTACGTGCGCACCGCGTATGAACGCGATGCAGCCGAAACCAGGGCACTACTCACCCTTCCAGGGTACGGGCGCTAGCAAATCGGGTCGTCGACCGGTCGTCCCGCACGGGTAGCGCCGCTGTCGCCCGATCGAAATCTGCGACCCCCTGACACGGGCCCCGCCACACCACTAGGGTCCAAAGTCATGAGCCAACCCAGCGACGCCCCGATGATCGCGATGATGGACGTGCAGAAGCACTACGGCGATTTACATGTCCTCAAAGACATCAACCTGCAGATTCCGCGCGGCCAGGTCGTCGTCGTGCTTGGCCCGTCCGGCTCGGGCAAGTCGACGCTGTGCCGCACGATCAACCGGCTCGAACCGATCGACTCCGGGGAAATCCGGATCGAGGGTGAGCTGCTGCCCGCCGAAGGAAAAGACCTGGCCCGACTGCGCGCCGACGTCGGCATGGTTTTCCAGTCCTTCAACTTGTTCGCGCATAAGACGATTCTGGAGAACGTGACCCTGGGGCCGACCAAGGTACGCAAGGTCGGGAAGGGAGATGCCGAGCAGCAGGCAGTCCAGCTGCTCGACCGCGTGGGCGTGGCCGCCCAGAAAGACAAGTACCCCGCGCAGCTCTCCGGCGGTCAGCAGCAGCGTGTTGCCATCGCCCGGTCGCTGGCGATGTCGCCGAAGGTGATGCTGTTTGACGAGCCGACCTCGGCGCTGGACCCCGAGATGGTGAGTGAGGTCCTCGAAGTGATGGTCTCACTGGCGCGCGAAGGCATGACGATGGTGGTGGTGACCCACGAGATGGGCTTCGCACGCAAAGCGGCCGACCGGATCCTCTTCATGGCGGACGGCCAGCTGGTGGAGGACACTGATCCGGAGAGCTTCTTCACCGCACCGAAGTCCGAGCGCGCACAGGACTTCTTGTCGAAGATCCTGGGCCACTGATGGCCCGCCAACGAATGGCTCGCCTACCGGTCCGTCTCACCGCGCTGGCCACCGCGGTCGCACTGATCGCCGGCCTGTCTGCCTGCGGCAGTTCCGAGCCCCGGAATCTCGAATCCAGCATCCGCTCGGGGTCGGTCATTCTCGGCACCAAATTCGACCAACCCGGTCTCGGCCTCCAGAACCCTGGGGGCGCCATCACCGGCTTCGACGCCTCGGTGTCGACCTTCGTGGTGAACACTCTCGCCGACCAGATGGGCGTACCGCATCCGAAGATCACCTGGAAGGAGACACCATCCGCGCAGCGCGAGACGTTCATCCGCAACGGTGAGGTCGATACGATCGCGGCGACCTACTCGATCACCAACAACCGGATGAAGGACGTCTTGTTCGCCGGCCCGTATCTGATCACCTATCAGGGGCTACTGACCCGCGCCGACGACAACTCGATCTCCTCGCTCACCGACCTGTCCGACGGCAAGAAGCTCTGTTCGGTAGCCGGTTCGACGCCGGCACAGAATGTGAAGAACCTGCTGCCGGACGTGCAGTTGCAGGAATACGACTCGTACTCGTCGTGCGTGGAGGCGCTACGCCGCGGCAAGGTCGATGCCGTCACCACCGACGAGATTCTCTTGGCGGGTTACGCCAACCGGTGGGCCGGAGAGTTCAAGCTGGTGTCGATGACCTACCCGCAGGACGTTTGCGTCAAGGACGCCTGGAAGACAGCGGGCACCCCGTTCTCCACCGAGTACTACGGCATCGGTATGGCAAAGGACTATCCGGAGGTGGTCGACCAGGTCAACGCGGTTCTGCGACTCATGATGGAAGTACCGCCGGGCGGCACCGTCTCACCCTGGGAGCAAAGTCTGCGGGCCGGACTCGGCGACGCCACCGTGGACGATATGGTCGCGCGCGCCGACGCGCCCGGTTCCAAGTACAAGTTCACCCCGACGCCCGGGGATCTGAACTTCCTGGACGCCGCGTCCACGCCCTGCCCGGAAGGAGCCAAGTAGTGACTGAACTCTGGCAGGAGTTGGGCCCGGCACTATGGCCCGCCTTCTGGATCACCATTCAGCTGACCTTCTGGTCGGCCATCGGCTCGCTGCTCTGGGGTGTACTGCTGGCGGGTATGAAGGTCTCCCCCGTTCCCGCGATGCGCTGGTTTGCCACGGTGTACGTGAACGTGGTCCGCAATACGCCACTCACCCTGATCATCCTGTTGTGTTCCATCGGCTTGTACCAGAACCTCGGTCTGGCCCTGGCCGCCGACAACTCGAACTTCATCGAGAACAACAACTTCCGTCTCGCCGTCCTCGGCTTCATCCTCTACACCTCCACCTTTGTCTGCGAGACGCTCCGGGCTGGATTCAATACCGTGCCCCTGGGCCAGGCGGAGGCGGCCCGTTCGATCGGACTGGGCTTCAGTCAAGTGTTCGGGTTGATCATCCTTCCGCAAGCACTGCGGGCGGTGATCGCGCCGATGGGCTCGGTCCTGATCGCGCTGACCAAGAACACCACGATCGCCTCGGTGATCGGTGTGGGCGAGGCGGCACTGCTGATGAAGGAAGAGTTGGAGAACTTCGCTGATCAAATTCTGATCATCTTCGCGATCTTCGCGGTCGGTTTCATGATCATCACGCTCGCCGAGGGCGCACTCTTCGGCTGGGCGGCTAAGCGCTGGGCGGTGAAGCGATGAGTGCCAACGCGACGGTTCTGTACGACGCCCCCGGGCCCAAAGCCCAGGCCCGCAACCGCATCATCACGGCGGTCTTTGCCGTGGCGGTCATCGCGCTGGTGGCCTGGATCTTGATCGTGCTGGCGCGCAATGGACAGCTGGCAGCCGAGAAGTGGAAGCCCTTCATCGAGTGGGACACCTGGACGACATGGCTGCTTCCCGGCCTGTGGGGCACCATCAAGGCGGCCGCCCTCTCGATCATCCTGGCGATCATCCTCGGCACGCTTCTGGGTATCGGCCGGCTTTCCGACCACCCGTGGGTCCGCAGAGTGTGCGGCTTCCTGGTCGAAATCTTCCGGGCAATCCCGGTGCTGATTCTGATCTACTTCGCCTATTTCCTCTTCGCGGCCTACGCGGTGTTCCCGTCCTCGCAGCTCGCGTTCGCCGCCGTTGTCTTCGGTCTCACGATCTACAACGGTTCCGTCCTGGCCGAGATCCTGCGCGCCGGTATCCAGTCGCTGCCGCGCGGGCAGACCGAGGCGGCCGAGTCGATCGGTCTGCGCAAAGCGCAGACCATGATGCTGGTGCTATTGCCCCAAGCAGTCACCGCCATGCTCCCCGCGCTGGTGGCGCAGATGGTGATCGCTCTCAAAGACAGCGCCCTGGGTTATGCCGTCGGCTACGTCGAAGTGGTCCGCTCCGGTATCAAGGCGGGTTCGTTCTACGGCAACTATCTGCCCTCGCTGCTGGTGATCGCCGCGATTATGATCATCATCAACTTCTGCCTGACGGGGTTGGCAAACTACCTGGAGAAGCGGCTGCGCGGCGGTAAGCGCAAACGCAATGTTCCCGATCCGGACGTCGCGGATCTCAAGGCCATGGAGAACGTCCCCGGCTACAGCGGCACCAGCCATCCGGTGCGGCCAAACCACCCC
>NZ_JBAQWU010000102.1:0-5104 GCF_049299075.1 Gordonia sp. (in: high G+C Gram-positive bacteria) | reverse complement strand
TCAACAACACCGGCATCAACCCGGTCTACGGGCCACTCATGGACGCCGATCTCGACGGCGTCCGCAAACTCTTCGACACCAATGTGGTGGCGGCGCTCGCGTACATCCAGGAGGCGTACCGCGCCGGCATGAGCACGTCCGGCGGCGCGATCGTGAATATCGCCTCGGTGGCAGGTCTGCGCTCGACCGGCGTCATCGCCGCATACGGTGCCTCCAAGGCTGCGCTGATCCGCCTCACCGAAGAACTCGCGTGGGAGCTCGGCCCGACAATTCGGGTCAACGCCATCGCGCCCGGCATCGTGAAGACCCAGTTCGCTGCGGCGCTGGTCGCCGCGGGCGAAGATCAGGCGGCAGCCGGCTACCCGATGCAACGCTTGGGCATTCCGGGGGATATCGCCTCCGCGGTGGCTTTCCTGGCAAGTGACGAAGCCTCCTGGATCACCGGTGAGACCCTGCGCGTCGACGGCGGGGTGCTCGCCACCGGTTCGATGTGACCGGCACCGGGTGACCGATCTTTTGATCGTCGGCGCCGGCCCCGCAGGCCGGGCGCTCGCTCACCGTGGGCTGGCGCATGGACTGTCGGTGACGGTAATCGATCCGGACCCCGACCGGGCATGGACGGCGACCATCGGAGCCTTTACCGATGACCTCCCCGACTGGCTCGATGACGACGTCATCGCCTGCGCTGCACCGCAATTCGTCGTCTACACCCCGCAGCGCCGAACCGTGGACCGTGCCTACGGTGTGTTCTCGCCGACGAGGCTGCAAGCAGCGCTGAGTCTGGCCGGAGCTGTCGTCGAACGCATCCGAGTGAGCGAGCTGGGGACCGATCGGGTGAGGCTGGCCGACGGCCGCATGCTGCGAGCCCGCCACGTGATCGACACGCGCGGCGGCTGGAGCGACAACCCCGACCTGCCCCGCCAGCGGGCGTACGGCACTGTTCATCCGCGCGACGCAGCCGACCATAGCGAGATGGTGCTGATGGACTGGCGCGAGACGCCCGAGGCCGGGCCATCATTCAGCTACCGGGTAGCTCTAGGCGACGGCACCCGGCTCATCGAAGAAACGTGCTTGGCCGGTCGTCCGGCGGTATTGCTGACCGAACTGGCGCGGCGCAACGAACTCCGATCCCCCGATCCGAAGATTCGTGTGCCCGAAGAAGTCGACTTCCCGCTGTACCTGCACCGCACGCCCTGGCGGCACACCGGTGCACTGCAGTTCGGTGCGGCGGGTGGACTGATGCACCCGGCGACCGGCTACAGCATCGCGGCGTCGCTGGCGACGGCCGATGACCTGGCCGCCGCCATCGCCACCGGTCGCGATCCCCGTCAGGTGCTGTGGCCCGCCGGAGCACGCTGGACACACCGATTGCGGATGATCGGACTCGGCGTGCTCCTCACGTTCCGGGGCCGCGAACTACGGGAGTTCTTCGACGCCTTCTTCGCCCTGCCATTGCCCACGCAGCGGGCCTATCTGAACGACCGTCACAGCGTGCGCGGCACCCTCGCCGCCATGTGGGCGGTGTTCCGGGCGCTGGGCTGGCAGCAGCGAACCCGGGTGATCCGCAGCACAGTGGCCGCGGTCAGTTCGGCGTCCGCGTTCAGGCCTGCGGCTCGCCCTGTGTTTCGGCGATGGCCTTCTCGACGTCGAGTTCCTTGACCTGATCGAGCAGCGAATCGAGGGCCTGCGGCGGGAGCGCACCGGCCTCGTTGAACACCAGATGGCCCTTCTTGAAGACCATCAGCGTCGGGATGGAACGGATACTCGCGGCCGCCGCCAGCTGCTGCTCGGACTCGGTGTCCACCTTGCCGAAGACGATCTCGGCGTTCTTGTCCGAGGCGGCCTCGAACGTCGGGGCGAACTGCTTGCACGGACCGCACCACTCGGCCCAGAAATCAACGATCACGATGTCGTTGTCCAGGATGGTCTTCTCGAAAGTGTCACCGGTCAGATTGATTGTGCTCATGTCATCCTCAACGTCGGCTGGTACGGGATATTCCCGTGCGGGGCGGTACCGGCAAATCTACGCCGACTGGTCCGTCCCGGCACGAACGTCCGGCCGGTGGGCGACACTTCTCAGACGGTGAAGCCCAGAGCGCGCAGTTGTTCGCGGCCGTCGTCGGTGATCTTGTCCGGACCCCACGGCGGCAGCCACACCCAGTTGATCTCCACCTCTGTGCACAGCCCGCTGCCGACCAGGGCACTGCGGGTCTGGTCCTCGATGACGTCGGTCAGCGGGCAGGCCGGCGAGGTCAGCGTCATGTCGACCTTGACCGCGGCGTCCTCGTCAATGTGCAGGCCGTAGACCAAGCCGAGATCGACGACGTTGATGCCCAACTCGGGGTCCACCACATCGCGCATGGCCTCCTCGACATCGTCCGACGACGGCAGCGAAGTCTGGGGTTCGGTCATGGTGTGCTCCTTGGAACTGATTGGGCGAGAGCGTCTTTGAAGGCGAGCCAGCCGAGCAACGCGCACTTGACGCGCGCCGGATACTTGCTGACTCCGGAGAAAGCGATGCCGTCGCCGATGACGTCCTCGTCGCCGAGGTCGGCGCCCCGGGAGGTCAGCATTGCGCTGTACGACTCGACGGCGGCCAGGGCTTCGTCGACGGACAGGCCGATGATCTGGTCGAACAACACCGAGGTGGATGCCTGGGAGATCGAGCATCCTTGGCCGTCGTAGGAGACGTCCGCGATGGCGTCATCGACCACCGAGACCCGCAGCGTCACTTCGTCACCGCATGTCGGGTTCACGTGGTGCACTTGCGCGTCGTACGGTGCGCGCAGGCCGCGGCCGTGCGGATGCTTGTAGTGGTCCAGGATCACGTCCTGGTACATCTGTTCCATCCGCATCAGGAGTCACCTCGGGCAAAGAACGACTGTGCTCGGCCGATAGCGTCGGCCAGGGCGTCGACCTCGTCGAGGGTGTTGTAGAGCGCGAACGACGCGCGGGCACTCGCGGCGACGCCGAGCCGACGGTGCAGTGGCCACGCGCAGTGGTGACCGACGCGAATCGCGACGCCCTCGTCGTCGAGGACCTGCCCGAGGTCATGGGCGTGAATGCCGTCGACGACGAATGACACGGCGCCACCCCGGTGGTCGGCGTCCGCCGGTCCCACAAAGGTGAGCCCGTCGATCGCGCCGAGCTTCGCCAGCGCCCGAACCACCAGCTCGTGCTCGTGCGCGGCAACCGCATCCATCCCGATGGCCTCGAGATAGTTCACTGCGGCGCCGAGTCCGACCACCTGCGAGGTCATCGGGACTCCGGCTTCGAACCGCTGCGGCGGCGGCGCGTAGGTGGAGGCCTCCATGGTGACTGTCTCGATCATTGATCCGCCGGTCAAGAACGGCGGCAGCTGCGCGAGCAGCGCGGCGCGCCCGTAGAGGACTCCGACGCCGGACGGACCGAGCATCTTGTGGCCGGAGAAAGCGGCGAAGTCGACGCCGAGTGCGGCGAAGTCGACCGGCAGGTGCGGGACCGACTGGCAGGCGTCGAGCACGGTGATCGCGCCCACCGCATCGGCGCGACGGACCAACTCGGGAACATCGGTGACCGCACCGGTCACATTGGATTGGTGCGTGAACGCGACGATCTTGACGGAGTCGTCCAGGATCAGCGAGTCTAGGTCGATCCGGCCGTCGTCGGTCACCCCGTACCAGCGCAGCGTGGCGCCGCTACGACGGCACAATTCCTGCCACGGCACGAGGTTCGCGTGATGTTCGAGTTCGGTCACGACGACGGTGTCCCCGGGACCCAGCGGCTTCCCGCCGAAGATTGGTGCGGACCGCTCATCCCCCAGCGCATAAGCGACCAGGTTTAGCGCTTCGGTTGCGTTCTTGGTGAACACGATCTCGTCGACGGCTGCGCCGACGAACGAGGCGATCGCGGCGCGCGCATCCTCGTAGGCGTCAGTGGCTTCTTCGGCCAGCTGATGGGCGCCGCGGTGCACTGCCGCATTGTGGTTCAGCAGAAAGTCACGCTCGGCGTCGAGCACCTGCAGCGGACGCTGCGAGGTGGCGCCGGAGTCGAGGTAAACCAGCGGTCGATCGTCGCGCACGGTGCGCGCCAGGATCGGGAAATCCGCGCGCACCGCCGCAACATCAAACCCCGTAGTGGTCGTCATGGCGTCACTTGGCCGCGGTCGCCGCAGCCTGGTTGGTGAACCGGACGTAACCGTCACGCTCCAACTCGTCCGCCAGTTCCGGGCCGCCCGACTCGACGACGCGACCGTCGACGAAGACATGGACGAAGTCCGGCGTGATGTAGTTCAGGATCCGCTTGTAGTGCGTGATCAGCAGGACGCCGCCCTGGTCACGTTCCTTGTAGCGGTTGACGCCCGCGGACACGATGCGCAGTGCATCGACGTCCAAGCCAGAGTCCGTCTCGTCGAGCACCGCGATCTTCGGCTTGAGGAGCGAGAGCTGCAGAATCTCCAGGCGCTTCTTCTCGCCACCGGAGAAGCCCTCGTTGACGCCGCGCTCGGAGAACGCCGTGTCCACTTCGAGCTCGGCCATCGCCTCGCGGGTCTCTTTGACCCAGTGACGCAGCTTCGGGGCCTCGCCGCGGACGGCAGTGGCGGCGCTCCGTAGGAAGTTCGACGTTGAGACGCCGGGCACCTCGACGGGGTACTGCATCGCCAGGAACAGACCGGCGCGCGCGCGCTCGTCGACGCTCATGGCCAGTACATCCTCGCCGTCGAGGGTGATCGAACCCTGCGTGACGGTGTACTTCGGGTGGCCGGCGATGGCATAGGCCAGCGTCGACTTGCCTGAACCGTTGGGGCCCATAATGGCGTGCGTCTGGTCCGAGTCGATGGTCAGGTTCACGCCCTTGAGGATGTGAATCGGTTCGGCGGTGGGATCGTCCTGTGCGACGTCAACATGCAGGTCGCGGATTTCCAGGGTGCTCATGTACGGCTTCCTTTGTGGCTGGGGTGCGGCGCTCAGGCGCCAGCGGATTCGAGTTCGGCTTCGACGGCGGCTTCCAGCCGCTCGCGCAGTTCCGGGACGGCGATCTTGGCGAGGATTTCACCGAAGAAGCCGCGGACCACCAGGCGGCGGGCTTGCTCCTCGGGGATCCCGCGCGACTGCAGGTAGAAGAG
>NZ_JBAQWU010000101.1:0-3206 GCF_049299075.1 Gordonia sp. (in: high G+C Gram-positive bacteria) | reverse complement strand
GGGGTGGCGTTAGTCACACGAAGTAGTGTGCCAGAGGGCGCTGTTAGGCTGGTCGTCGTGTCAACAATGAACGACCACCCGGAACGACCTGCGGATCTGTCCCCGGCCCACCGTGACGAGGCCTGGCGCCGACTCGGCGACGAAGAGTTCGACCTTGTCGTGATCGGCGGCGGAGTGGTCGGCGTGGGCACTGCGCTCGACGCCGCCACCCGCGGCTTGCGCGTGGCCCTGGTCGAGGCGCGCGATATCGCGTCGGGAACGTCGAGCCGATCGTCCAAGATGTTCCACGGTGGCCTGCGCTACCTTGAGCAACTGGAGTTCGGCCTGGTCCGCGAAGCCCTCCGTGAACGGGAACTCTCGCTAAGCCTGCTGGCCCCGCACCTGGTGAAGCCGCTGCCGTTCCTGTTCCCGATCACCAAGCGCATCTGGGAGCGGCCGTACATCGCGGCAGGGCTGTTCCTGTACGACCGCATGGGTGGCGCCAAGTCGGTGCCTGGCCAGCGCCACGTGTCCCGGCGCAAAGCGCTGCGGATCGCGCCGAGCCTCAAATCGGACGCCCTCGTCGGCGGTATCCGTTACCACGACACCGTGGTCGACGACGCCCGCCACACCCTCACCCTGGCTCGTACGGCCGCGCAGTACGGCGCCGTCGTGCGGACCTCGACGCAAGCGGTCGGTTTCACCAAAGAGAGTGACCGCGTCACCGGGGTGACCCTGCGCGACAGCGAGACCGGTGCGACGACGACGGTCCGCACCCAGTGCGTAGTGAACGCCGGCGGCGTCTGGACCGACGAGGTGCAGAAACTGTCCGGCGAGCGCGGCGCCTTCACCGTGCGGGCCTCCAAAGGCGTGCACATCGTGGTGCCGCGCGACCGCATCGTCAGCGAAGTGGCCATCATCTTGCGCACGCCGACGTCGGTCCTGTTCGTCATCCCGTGGGAGACGCACTGGATCATCGGCACCACCGACACCGACTGGAACCTCGACCTCGCGCATCCGACCGCGACCCGCGCCGATATCGACTACATCCTCGAGCGCGTCAACGCCGAACTCGTCACCGAACTCACCCACGACGACATCGAGGGTGTGTACGCCGGTCTGCGGCCGCTGCTGGCCGGGGAGGATGCCAACACTTCGGCGCTCTCCCGCGAGCACGCCGTCGCGACCGTGGCGCCGGGTCTGATCTCGATCGCCGGCGGCAAGTACACCACCTATCGGGTGATGGGTGCGGACGCCGTCGACGCCGCCGCCGAGTTCATTCCGGACCGGGTCGGCCAGTCGGTGACCGAACGCGTCCCGCTGATCGGCGCCGACGGTTACTTTGCGCTGGTCAACCAGTGCGAGTTCCTTGGCGAGAAATACGACCTGCACCCGTACCGCATCCGGCGCCTACTCAACCGCTACGGGTCGTTGCTCGACGAAGTACTCGCCCCCGCCGTCGACGACCCGTCCCTGCTGGAGCCGCTCGCCGCTGCGCCGCAGTATCTGCGTGCCGAGGCCGCCTACGCCGCCAGCCACGAGGGCGCCCTGCACCTGGATGACGTGATGGAACGCCGGACCCGCATCGCTATCGAGTACCGCCACCGCGGCCTCGACTGCGCCCGCGAGGTCGCCGATCTCATGGCCCCGATCCTGGGCTGGACGCCGGCGCAGGCCGACGCCGAAGTGGACGGCTACTGCCGCCGTGCGCAGGCCGAGATCTCCTCGCAACGGCAGCCCGACGATGCGGCCGCCGATGCGCTGCGGGTGGCCGCACCGGAAGCGCGCCCGAAGATCGTGGAACCGCTGACCGCCGAGACGGTAGCGAAGCAACCGCGGCAGTCGTAGTCGTCGGCGATCAGGCGCTGTCGACGTCGAGGTCGACCAGCAGTTCGGCGGCGATGGCCTCGAGATCGGCGCGGATCGCCGACGTGTCGGCGTCCGCCGGGATCAGCACGTCCATCCGCGCCTCGAAGAGGGTGCCGCCGGACATCGGCGCCTCCCGAGTGCCGGTGGTGAGTTTGGCGATCGAGACTCCGGTGCGGTTCAGCGCGGCGGAGATCTCTTGCACGATGCCGGGGCGATCGTCGCCGAGCACCGCGATGGTCTGGGCCACCACGTCGCCGCCCACGGTGCCCGCATCGGCCTCGTGCACGGAAACGTCGAGCAAGCCGTCGAGCGCGGTGACCGCGGCGATCAAGGAGTCGGCCTTCTCCCGGGGGACCGCGACGGCGACGATTCCGGCGAACTTGCCGGCCAGCTGGGCGAGCTGACTCTGCTCCCAGTTGCCGCCGCCCGAAGCGACCGCGTCTGAGAGGGCGGAAACGAGGCCGGGGCGGTCGTCGCCGATGACCGAGAGCACCAGATTTCGCATGGATCCCAGCCTATCGGTCCGCCAGCGCGTCCGCGTGACGATCGCCACGCGGGCCTTAGGTCCCCGGTGCCGTGCGGGAGGGCTGCGCGAGGCAGACCGACCGCCTACGCTGGAGCAAAGCTCACCGCAGCTGGCCCGAGGAATGAGGAGAACATGGAAGCGATCACCGTCCTGGACCCAGACCAGTGCTGGAACTTGCTGAGCGAGAGTGTGATGGGTCGCCTGGCACTTAGTGTTGAGGGCGAGCCGGAAATCTTCCCGATCAATGCCTATGCGCACGACGGCAAGATCTTGTTCCGCACCGCCGAAGGCACCAAGTTGTCCGAGGTTGCCGTCAACGGCCGAGTTGCCTTCGAAACCGACGGTTTTACCAGCAAGATTGGCTGGAGCGTCGTGGCCAAGGGCAAGGCGCGGATCCTCACGGGCACTAGTGAGATTCAGGCCGCCGACCAGCTGCCACTGAAGCCGTGGGTGCCGACGCTGAAAATGAATTACGTCGAGATCGACGTCACCGAGATCACCGGTCGCCGCTTCACCTTCGGGCCGGAGCCTGACCGCTACGCCGTCTGAGGTCCGGGCTCAGGCACGAGTCGAGGATCGCGGATCGTAGTTCATCCGTAGCCCGCGCGGAGTGGCGGCGAAACCCTGCATCCCGAGAAGGGTGCCGAACTGGGTGTGCAGCGCGGGGGTGCCGTCGACATGGTTGACGTGCATTCGGGCGACGCGGCCCCGCTTGATCGACGTCGCCAGCGCCGCCGCGGCGGATTCGAGGCGGTCGGTCTGCCCGGTGAAGGTCAAGATCCGTTTTCCGCCGCGCTCGATGAACAGAGCGAGGTGACCGTCGACCACGACC
>NZ_JBAQWU010000100.1:0-3543 GCF_049299075.1 Gordonia sp. (in: high G+C Gram-positive bacteria) | reverse complement strand
CCCGCTGGCCGGTCGCCAGCCACGCGGCGAACCACGCTTCGTGGTCGCCGTCGTCGACGCCGTCGATCGTGGCCAACACTTCGCCCGGTTCGGCCGCCCCGTACGACGCCGCGCCCAGCACGCACCGCACGGAGTAATCGAAGTCGGCGTCGGCATAGAAGCCTTTGCTGTACGCGCGGTGCGGCTCGGGCGAGAGCAGGTGCTTCATCCGCGTTCCTTCTCGATTAGCAGGTCGACGTCTTCGGCGCCCCGGCAAAGCGCGCGGTGAGGAAGCGGGCGGTGTCGGCCTGAAACGGGAAGAAGGCGTCGCCATGGGAGAGCCCGTTGTACTGCGCATACGTCACCGGCACGCCTTGGCGGCAGTACTTGCGCGCCAGCCCGGCCACGTCGCGCGTCACCATCACGCCGTCACCGGTGCCGTCCGCATCGCCCACCGCCAGCAGCATCGGGACGCGCGGGGTCCCGGCGGTGCCCATCACGTTGTCGGCGATGGCCGCGGACACGCTCGGCACCTGCAGCAGCGAGGTGTATGGCGCGCGCACCATCGAGGCGTCGGTGAGGCCGGGGAACTTGCTGGCGAAATCGTTGATGCACTGGTGCTGCACTTGGTTCACGATCCGCGTGCCCTTCGGCGAGAGGAAACTGTCGACGTCCAGCCCGTACGCCCGCCGATAGGCGACGATCAGCGCCGGAATCACCCCGGACCAGTCCTTGCTCCCACTCACATACGGCAGATTGTGGGCCAGATTCACCGGCAGCCCGCCAGCCGCCGCACCGACGATCCGCAACTCCGGTGCATACCGCGAGGCCACCTCCGCACCCCACTGCGTCGGCACCGAACCACCCGAATATCCGGCCAACGCCACCGGCGTCGACGCCGGCAGTCGCAGTACCCGCTCGGCCGCCCGAATCCCGTCGAGCGCCATGTAGCCCGACTGGCGCCCCACCGTCCACTCCAACTGCGGACCCTCATAGTCGGGCACGACGACGTCGTACCCGTTCGACAGATATCCGCTGATCACGCCCTGCTCCAACGTGCCCGCCGCACCCTGCTGCCCGGCGCCGGTGAGCGTGTACGACGGGTCGCACTGGGAGCCGAGCGCGTCGTAAGCCATGTGATAGCTCAGCAGCTTGGCAGGGCCATTACGCGCCGGCGACCGCAGGATCGTCGCCACCGTGGTGGTGGGCGCACCGTCCGCGTCTTGAGCACCGCGCCCGGCTTCTTGGCGGCGAGCGCACCGACGTAGGTATAGAACGGATCCGCCGACGGCAACAGTCGACTCGGCGCCGCCTGCACCGCACCCGCCCCGGTACCCAGCAGCACCGCCGCCAGCATGATTCCAACCAGCATGATTCCAACCAGCGCCCGCAACAGCTTCACCAGGACACCTTTCGTCACCCCGATGAGCGAAACGTACGCCGCCTCGGGCCCGGGCGCGCGGCCCATGGCCGAGGTGACCGACGGTGAGTTCCATTGACGAAACTGCCCGCGCACAAGAAGATCGGTCACCAAATCACTGGCAGTACCGCCTCCTACCCCAACCGGACGACGCCGCGCGGCGCACCGAAGGGGTCGAGGAGACGGACAGCGACCTGCGCTCCCAGCGGACCTTCCAGTACCCGGTCACCCACCGCAGTCACCGGCTCAGTGCGCCGCAGAACGAGCGGTTCGCCCATCTCCCCGGACAGAATCTCCAGAATCCAGCCATCGGCGACGGCCGATCCGTCCCCGGCGCCGATGGTCACGGCGATCCGGTTCGCGTCGCTCGCGTCGGTCACTGTCAGCTCCGGACCCGGCACCTCCACGTACGACGGCACCGACGCCGGCCCCCACGGCGACTCGATCCACTCCCCCTGTGGGCCGTCGGCGCGTACATCCGCATCGGCGACCAGTTGCGCCCCCGCCGCCAGCGTCCGTTCCGCCGGATACCGGGCCGTCGCGGCCACCGCGCACCGCGTCCACACCGGGACGCCGGTGATCACGTGGGTGCCACTGAACGGGCCATGCTTGTCCGGCCCAGACAGGGGCACCAGAGCCAATTGGGGCCAATACCGCGGGTCGTCGATCCCGGCGATCACCTCGACGATCCGCACCTGCAGCGGTCCGGGTTGCCGACTCATCACCGCGACATCGGTTCCCGATACGGTGACGGTCACCGCCAAATTCCCGTGCGCGTCGATCGCGGTGGTCACCAGCGGTGCGGTCGGCACGTCGCTGCTGGGCACCACCACCGGGGAGGCCGGAATGCTGCTGAACGGCGTCGAGACACCCTCCATCAGACCGCTGGCGGGTCCGGGCCGGCTCACCATCGGCACCGCCTTGATCAGCACCACATCGCTGGTGCCGCTGGGCAATTCGATCGTCGTGCGCGCCGCCCCGTTTGTCACCGGGACCGGCGCCTCCTGCGCCCACGTGTAGTACTTGCGGTCGGCGCCGCTCGTGGCAAGCGCCTGTGCCCGCACCGCCCGCGGCATGGTGTCGTCCAGCGTTGTGGCCGCCAGCAACGGCCGCAGCGTGCGCTCGGCCGCCAGCAAGAATCGGTAGCTCACCTGCCCCGAAGTTCCGGGCGGCGGCGACACCTTCAGCGCGATCGACACCCGCTCGGCTGTCGTTCGCCGGGATGTCACCAGCAGCTGCGGCGCCACGGTGGGCGCCGCGATCGGACGCGCATCGCTCACCTCGATAGTGCACTGCACCGGCGCGGAACAGATACCGAGGGTGTCAACGGTCTCCGCCGTCACGGTGAGCGAAAGGTACTGCCCCGGTACGGTTTTCGGCGCGGGCGGCGTGATAGTCCACCGCCACACGCGCAGGTTCGGTGCCCCCTTCGACGGAATCGCGACACTCGTCGCGTCGGTCACCAGCAGCGTGGCGTCCACCGCGCCACCGAGCCGCACCGACAACACTTCCCGGCCGGCGAGCGGACGGGTCTGCGGCAGCGTGACCGTGATCAGCAACGCGCCAGCCGATGCCGCGACCGTACCGGCGGGGAGTGCGCCCCGACGCAAGACGCCGTCGAGCTGCACCGGTGCCGGCCCCGGCCGCGGCGGCGGAAACATCTCGGTGGACCCCTCGTCCCCCCAGCGTCCCAGCCAGTCGCCCAACTGCACCGTCACCACGCGCGGACCCTCGTCGTCGCTGTCACCCGGCACCTCGAAGCCGGCGGCGATCACCACCGCGTCCCGATCCACCGCGGGCTTGGCGGGCCAGCCCGCCAGCATCGCCGGGGGCTGTGTGGGATCGTCGCCGACGCCGTGCAGGCTCTGCCATATCGGACTGGTCTGCACCAGCGACACCCGGCCGTTCGGCACACAGTCACGCAACCGGATCGAGCCGTCCCAGATCCACGGCGGCCCCGGCTTGTTCCGCCACCGGCGGTCGACGGCGTCGGATACCGGCGTCGGCGGGTCGGGCGGGGAGGGCGCCACCGGCGCGGCGGGCAGGGCGATCACCAGCAACTCCACCTGCCACCGCGACGCCACCCGCACCGGGCTTGGCACACGGGTCGGACTTGGCACACGGGTCGGACGCGCCGGAACCAG
>NZ_JBAQWU010000099.1:0-4483 GCF_049299075.1 Gordonia sp. (in: high G+C Gram-positive bacteria) | reverse complement strand
CCGCCGGTTCGCGGCGCCGCCGCCTCGAGGCCAAGACCCGGCGCGGCGTGGTCAAGCGGAACCGCCGCGCGCCCGGCGACGCCGAGTAGTCCGCCCCGGTGGCCAACAACCACCTCGAGACGACTCGCCCGGCAGATCGACGACACATGACTTGCGACCGCGGAGCACTCGTGGACGACAACAGCCATCCCCGGGGCCGGAGTCGGCGGGTTCAGGAATGTCGCGGCGGAGGTTCTCCCACGCGCTCGGATTTATCGTTTTCTGGCGCGTGCGCAGTGTCTTGGCCGTATTCGCTCGCCGCCCACGACGCCAGCAGCTGCAGCCGTTCCGCGGACGCCGATCTAGGCTCGGCCGCGTAAACGGTCAGTGTGAGCCCGGGCTCGGACTCCATTGACATACCCTCGTACGCGACCGTGATCTCGCCGACGACCCGATGGCTGAAGGTCTTAGACCCGGCCCCATGCTGCCGGACATCGCGCGCGCCCCAGAGTTGCCGGAACTCGTCGCTGCGCGTGGACAGTTCGCCGATCAGATCGTGCAGCTCTTTGTTATGCGGATCGCGGCCGGCCTCGGTGCGCAGGATCGCGACGGTGGTGCCAGCGAAGAAGTCCCAATCTGGGTAGAAGTCAAGCGCGCGCCGGTCGAGGAACGTGAACCGCGCGATGTTCGGCGGCTGGCCCGGCATATCGTAGAGGTCCTGGTAAAAGGCCCGTCCGAGGATGTTGGCGGCCACGATGTCCAGTCGGCCGTTGCGCACGAATGCGGGCCCCGACGTCACGGCGTCGAGAATCCACTGCAGGCTCGGGTGCGCCGTCCACTCCTTTGTGTTCCGTCGCCGCGGCGGACGAGCGACGGGACTGGCGGCATGGGCGAGGTCAAACAGGTGCGCGCGCTCGGCGTCGTCGAGCTTGAGCGCCCTGGCGAGCGCGTCGAGGACCTCCGGGGACGCGCCGCTGATCGCACCACGTTCCAGCTTCGTGTAGTACTCGACGCTGACACCGGCCAGCGTGGCGACCTCGCTGCGCCGCAGGCCAGCCACCCGAAGGTTCGTTCCCGCGGGGAGCCCGACCTGCTCCGGGGTTACCTTGGCCCGCCGCGAGGTGAGGAATTCACGCACTTCGGCCGTGTTGTCCATACCGGCAACGGTATGCCGACTAACTCGACGGAGGGAGCCCCTCGCGGTACCCCTATTGAGCGGGTCTCCCCCGCGCATGAAAACTGTGGTGTCCTTGATCGCGGACCACGAATGGAGACACCGCATGAGCATTCTGAACGAGACCGACACGCTGGCAAACGGGGTCAAGATCTCCAAACTCGGGCTCGGCACCTGGTTTATTGACGACGACAAGGCCGCACAGGCCGTCCGATCGGCGGTCGAGCTCGGCTATCGCACATCGACACAGCGCAGGCCTACGGCAACGAGCACGGCGTCGGCGAGGGCATCCGCACCAGCGACACGGCCCGCGCGGATCTGTTCGTGTCCACGAAGTTGGCCGCGGAGATCAAGGACTACGACGAGGCAGTCGCCGCGATCAACGGGTCCTTGCAAACACTCGAACTCGACTACATCGATCTGATGCTGATCCATGCACCGCAGCCGTGGGACGACTTCCGCGGCGGCGACTACGCCGAGGGCAACCGGCAGGCCTGGCGGGCGCTGGAGGAGGCGCACAAAGCGGGCAAGGTCCGGTCGATCGGCGTATCGAACTTCCTGCAGTCGGATCTGGGCAGGCTGCTCGACACGGCGACCGTCGTCCCGCACGTCAACCAGCTGCTGGTGCACGCGGGGAACACACCCGCCGAGTTGCTGGACTACTGCCAGTCCGCGGGTATCGTCGTCGAGGCTTACTCGCCGATCGCGCACGGCGCAATCCTGAAGAACGCCGAGGTGCAGGCAATGGCGGAGAAGTACAGCGTCACCGTCCCACAGTTGTGCATCCGCTACACCCTGCAGCTGGGTACGGTCTCCCCGCCGAAGACCGCCACCGCCGAGCACTTGCGCGCCAACGCACAGGTTGATTTCGTGATCACTGACGAGGACATGAGCAGCCTGAAGGACTTGCGCGCCCCGGGACTACGGCGAGCACAGTGCCTTTCCGGTCTACAGCGGCAAGTGACGAGGAGATGTGCCGGTGAACGCGTGATCGCGACCCTGCAGCACTCTCGAGAACCGCACCGGGCTTGACCCCTTGGCTCGCACCGATGGATCAGCTTGGTGCGTCGTGGAGCCCTCGGGCCCGCGTGCCCTCGGCTTCATCGAACAACCTTTGCGCTTCGAGTACGTGGGGTAGCTCGGACTCGATAATTCCGATCAAGGCCGACAACGGCTCGGCGATCTTCTGCCCCAGCGCCGTGAGCCCGTACTCGACGTGCGGCGGGATGGTGCTGTGCACGGTGCGCACCACCATCCCTTCCCGCTCGATCTGCCCCAGGGTCTGCGACAACATCCGATCGCTGATGCCGTCGACACGACGACGGATCGCCGCGAATCGCAGGGGGTCGCCGTTCTCCAGCAGCGCAGCCACGATGAGCGCACTCCAGCGACCGGTCACATGCTGAAACACCCCTCGTGACGCGCACCTGCGCGAGAAGACATCCGCGTCGAACGCGCGTCCCGGATTGCCATCGAGGCCAGGATCGCTGTCAAGGTCAGTCACCCCTCAAAGAATACTGCAAACAGAAGCACTTCCCAAACTATTGCGCTTCCGTTTAGTTAGTGCAATGATGGACGACGACAGAGACCACACCACAAGAAAGAGCCCTCCCATGCGCATCGCAGTCACCGGAGCCACCGGCCACCTCGGCGGCCAGGTCGTCGAATCCCTCCTCGCGCACGGCGTCGCCGCCGACGACATCACCGCGATCGTCCGCAGCCCGGCCAAGGGCGCAGGACTCACCGAGGTGGGCGTCCGCCTGGGTGTCGCGTCGTACGACGACGAGCCCGCGCTGGTCTCGGCATTCGACGGCGTCGACCGCCTGGTGCTCATCTCGGGCAGCGAGGTGGGCCAGCGCCTGGCGCAGCACGCCAACATCATCAATGCCGCCAAGACTGCGGGCGTGCAGTTCATCGTCTACACGAGCCTGCTCAATCTGGACACCTCCGAGCTCGGCCTGGCCATCGAGCACCGGGGTACCGAAGAGTTGCTCGCGGCGTCGGGAATCGACCACACCTTGCTGCGCAATGGCTGGTACTGGGAGAACTATGCCTCGGCGATCGATTCGGGCAAGGCGGCCGGGAAGTTCTTCGGCGCGGTCGGATCGGCGAAGGTCTCCGGTGCCGCGCGCCGCGATTACGCGGAGGCCGCAGCGGTGGTCGTGACCGGCGAGGGCCACACCGGCAAGGTCTACGAGCTCGCCGGGTCCCCCGCACTCTCCTATCCGGAGATCGCCGACGCAGTCGGCACCGTCATCGGCAGTGCTGTCGTATACGTCGACCAGTCGGTCGAGGAGTACCAGAAGACCCTGGAAGGCTTCGGGATGCCGGCGCAGACAGCCGCCGTCTACGCGGCGATGGACCCGATCATCGCGCAGGGCGCGCTCTACTCCGAGAGCACCGGCCTGCAGAAGTTGATCGGCCGCCCGTCGACCTCGGCAGTCGAAGCGCTGTCGGCCTAGGTCGCCGCCCCGGCATCCCCATCGTCACGTCGACCGCCGACTGATTGCGGCCGACCGATGCCGGGGCCATCACGCGTACACCAAGCACCAGTCGCGGCATCCAGCAGCGTGGATTAGGCGGTCGTCGTCGACGAGGCGGCCGCGTACGGAGCCATCCACCTCCGCACGAGGCGGCCGCGTACGGAGCCATCCACCTCCGCAGCGTCTCCGGCCGCCGAACTGTGATTCCGAGGTCAAGGAGGTCTCGGTCGACGACCCGCTGAAGGTAGGCGTCAAGCAGTCGGCGCCGCCCCCTCGGCGGAGCGCTCATGATTCCAGGTAGGCCGCTACCGGTGATCGCCTCCGCATAGGTCACTCCACACGGCTCACGCCCAGAAGGCGTCCTCGACCGGCTGATCCTCACCGATCAACCACACTTCGGCGATCTTGTCGCCGACGACGCGGAAGACGTCGGTGCCGTACTGATCGAGGTCGTCGCGCCCGTCTCGGGACGCGGTGAATCGGACTGTCGTCACGACAAGCCGGCCGGCCGCGGTGACCGAAAGCGTCTCCAGCGCAAAGGTGCCCTGGCTCAGTTCCATGAACCGCCCCAATTGGGCGACGACCGCTTCCGGACCGCTGTGGTCGCCGGACAGCGGACTGGTGCCGGGCTGGTGCCAGACGATGTCGTCAGTCAAGGTCGCAGCCAGCGCCTCCATATCACCGGCTCCGGCGGCGGCACCGTATCGGGCTACTACATCTGATGCAGACATCTGAGGGATCCCTTCGTAGATCTGTTGTGATGCGAAGATGAATGCCTGCCCGATCCGGGTTACTTCAACGGTCCCAAGAAGGACTTCAGATGCGCGATACCGAGTGGACCGTGTTG
>NZ_JBAQWU010000098.1:0-3185 GCF_049299075.1 Gordonia sp. (in: high G+C Gram-positive bacteria) | reverse complement strand
CCCTACCGCGCCTGGGTGACCGGCATTCGCCGCGTCGAGTCGCCCACACGCGCCGATTCCCCGCTCATCTCCTTCGACGAGGGCTTCGGCCTGGTGAAGATCAATCCCCTCGCCGCCTGGACCGATGAGCAGTTCCAGGACTACATCGACACCCATGGCGTCCTGGTCAATCCGCTGGTCGACGACGGATATCCGTCGATCGGGTGCGCACCGTGCACCGCCAAACCAGCTCCCGGAGCAGATCCGCGCAGCGGCCGTTGGGCCGGCAGCGCCAAGACAGAATGCGGGTTGCACGTCTCATGACCATCACTGACACTCCACTCGACGTTGTCGCCGAGAACGACGGCGCCCTGGCCGCCTTCACCACCCTCGACGCCCTCGAGTCCGAGGCCATCCACATCTTCCGCGAGGTGGCCGGCGAGTTCGAGCGGCCGGTGATCCTATTCTCCGGCGGCAAGGACTCAACCCTGCTGCTGCACCTGGCGCTCAAAGCCTTCTGGCCGGCACCGCTGCCGTTCTCGCTGCTGCACGTGGACACCGGCCACAACCTGCCGGAGATCATCGAGTTCCGCGACGAGATCGTCGAACGCCACAACCTGCGCCTGCACGTGGCCAGCGTCGAGGAGTACCTGGCCGATGGCCGGCTCGCCGAGCGTCCGGACGGCATCCGCAATCCGCTGCAGACCATCCCGCTGCTCGACGGTATCTCGGAGAACCGCTTCGACGCCGTGTTCGGTGGCGCCCGCCGCGATGAGGAGCGGGCCCGCGCCAAAGAGCGCATCTTCTCTCTGCGCAATGCCTTCGGCCAGTGGGATCCGAAGCGTCAGCGTCCGGAACTGTGGAACCTGTACAACGGCCGGCACGCCCCGGGCGAGCACGTCCGCGTATTTCCATTGAGCAACTGGACCGAACTGGACGTGTGGCGCTACATCGCCCGCGAGCAGGTGCTGCTGGCTCCGCTCTACTACGCGCACGAGCGCGAAGTCTGGGACCGCGACGGCATGTGGATGACGTCCGGTACGTGGGGCGGCCCGCGCGAAGGCGAAGAAGTACAGACCCGCACCGTCCGCTACCGCACTGTCGGCGACGGCTCCACCACCGGCGCGGTGCTCTCTGAAGCCGCCGACAATGCGGCTGTCCTGGCCGAGGTGGCCGCCTCCCGGCTGACCGAGCGGGGCGCCACCCGCGGCGACGACCGCGTCTCCGAGGCCGCTATGGAAGACCGCAAGCGCGAAGGATACTTCTGATGACTGCTCCCACCCTGCACGACGGCGGCGACCTGCTGCGCATCGCCACGGCGGGCAGCGTCGACGACGGCAAGTCGACCCTCGTCGGCCGGCTGCTGTACGACACCAAGTCGGTGCTCGCCGATCAGATCGACGCGGTGACCAAGGCCTCGGTCGACCGCGGTATGGATACCCCGGACTTGTCGCTGCTGGTCGACGGCCTGCGCGCCGAACGCGAGCAGGGCATCACGATCGACGTCGCCTACCGCTACTTCGCGACCCCGGCGCGCAGCTTCGTGCTGGCCGACACCCCGGGCCACGTGCAGTACACCCGCAACACGGTGTCCGGCGCGTCCACCGCGCAACTGGTGATCCTGCTGGTCGACGCCCGCAACGGCGTCGTATCGCAGACCCGTCGCCATGCCGCCGTCATGGCACTGCTTGGCGTGCCGCGCCTGGTGCTGGCCGTGAACAAGATCGACCTCGTCGACAATCCGGGAGAGGTCTTCGCGCAGGTGTCCGCCGAGTTCGGTGCGATCACCCGATCGCTGGGCTACTCCGACGACCAAGTGCTGGAGATCCCGGTGTCGGCGCTACACGGCGACAACATCGCCGTCCGGAGCGAGAGCACCCCGTACTATGACGGGCCCACGCTCATCGAGCACTTGGAGACGGTGCCCAATGAGGCCGACCGCCGCGACGTCGGGTTCCGGTTCCCCGTGCAGTACGTGATCCGTCCGCGCACCGCGGACTACCCGGATTATCGCGGCTACGCCGGTCAGGTGGCCGCCGGGACCGTGCACGTCGGCGACGAGATCGTGGTGCAGCCGTCCGGGCAGCGCTCGCGCATCGCCACAATCGATACCCCCGACGGTGAGCTGGAGTCGGCGCACACCGGCCGCAGCGTCACGCTGCTGCTGGCCGACGACATCGACATCTCGCGCGGCGATCTGATCGCCGCCGTCGGCGATGCACCCGAGCCGGCGCAGCAGTTCACCGCGACAGTCTGCTGGCTGGGCGACAAGCCGCTGCGTTCCGCCGCCCGACTGCTGCTCAAGCACGGCACCAAGACCACCCCGGTGATCATCGGCGGGCTCGAGGCACTGTTCGACGAGCAGAACCTGGCTCTGGTCGATGCGCCGGAGACGGTGGAGCTCAACCAGATCGGTCGGATCTCGCTGACGACGGCCGAGCCGATCGCCGCGGACGACTATCAGGTGAACCGGGAGACCGGCAGCTTCCTGCTGGTCGACCCGCAGGGCGGCAACACCCTGGGCGCTGGCCTCATCGGCGACGCCCTGGCTCCGCTGCACCTGTCGCAGGCCGCGCTCGTCTGAGTCGATGACGCTCGTTCTGGCCGCACATGGCAGCCGTGATCCGCGCTTCGCCGCCACCGCACAGCGTGTGGCGGCGGCGGCGCAGCGCGGGCTGCCGGACGCTCGGGTCGAGTTGGCCTATCTGGATCGCAACGAGCCTCTGCTCGCCGACGTCCTCGATCGGCTCGGCGGTTCCGGTGCCGCCGACGTCGCCGTCGTCCCGCTGCTCTTCGGCGACGGCTTCCACAGCAAGTCCGATCTGCCCGAGATGCTGCGCCGCGCCCGGCTGCGCCACCCCGGCCTGCGCGTGCGGCAGACCCCGGTCGTCGGCCGCTACTCCCCTGTCCCGGCGCTCATCGACCGGATCACCGAAGCGGCAGCCCCGCTCCCGGAGCTTATCGAAGGGTCGAAGGACACCGGCGTCCTCCTCTATGCCGTCGGGTCATCCGATCCGGGCTCAGATGCCTCCGTCCGCGAACGTGGCCGCGAACTGTCCGGCGTGCTCGGTGTCCCGGTGCAGACGGTCTTCGCGACGCGCCTGGGCACCGGCGGCGGCGTCGTGCGCGAGGCCGTCTCTCGGCTGACCGCCCAGGGCGCGACCCGCGTTGCGGCCGTTCCACTGTTCCTGTCCGCGGGCCTGCTG
>NZ_JBAQWU010000097.1:0-2172 GCF_049299075.1 Gordonia sp. (in: high G+C Gram-positive bacteria) | reverse complement strand
CCCGGGTGCTCACCGATCAGCATCCGCTCACCCTCGGCCTCGAGCTGTATGCCGGCGTGCTGGCCGGAGCGGGCTCGCTCGTGTTGGTCCGCGGCGGAACGCCCGAGTGGCGCGCTGGACTGGTGGTCACCGAGCGGGTCGACCTCGTCGCCCTGTCCGACGCCTAGCCCATCAGGTCGTAGCCGGCGAGGCCGGTCGCGAGCAACTTCGGCTTGCCGAAGCGCACGCCGTCGGTCTTGACCGCCCGCAGCTCACCGGTGCCGCGCGTGCGGACCAACAAGACGGTGTGGCCGGACCCCTTCAGACCCGGCGCGGTGCCGACCCAGTCATAGGGCGAGAGGTCAAAGCCCAGCGTCACGGGGGCGCCGGTGAGACCACCCGGACCGTTGCCGCGGCGCAGCACCAGGGAGTTGCCGACCTGGAAGAGGCTATCGGGGGAGCCGTCGGCATCCCAACGGCCGCCGCCTAGTTGGCGACTGGCGGTCATGGCTGCGGCGGCGGGGGTGCCGCCGGAGAGACCCGCGGCGCCGCGCCCGGCCCAGATGCGCATCCCCGAGCCACTCACCTGACCCATGAGATCGGGGTAGCCGTCGCCGGTGATGTCGCCGACCGCGCTCAGCAGGCTGACCGAGGCGAAGCCGGAGTGCAGGGTGGTCGGGGCACGGAAGCGCCCGGTGCCGTTGCCCAGGCGGAGCTGCAGCACGCCTGCTGTGGTCCGGGTGACCAGATCGCCGTAGCCATCACGGTCCCAGTCGCCCACGATCAGGGCGGCGTTGAGCGCCGAGCCGTCAATGCCGGTCGCGATGAGCGGCAAGGTGTTGGTGGTGCCGCGACTGCGCACCACCACGAGCCGGTCACCGACGCGACCGACCAGGTCGGGCGTGCCCGCGCCGGCGATCTGACCGGCGCCGCTGAAGTCGGTGAAGCCCTTGATCTTGCCAAACGGGCCGACAAGTCGGCCGAAGGTCCCGCTGCCGGTGCTGGGCAGCACGAACCCCTTGCCCTTGGTCGTGCGCATCAGGACATCCGGGCGGCCATCGCGGGTGTAATCGCCGATGCCGGTCATGGTCTCGACCGACTTCCAACTCCCCGGAACCGTGCGAGGCGCATCGAACCGCCCAGCGGCATACAGCAGGAGCCGCCCGGACCCCGTGCGGGCGAGGAGATCGCTGCGCCCGTCACCGGTGACGTCTCCGACACCGGCCAGCAGGTCGACTCCGGCCAGGTTGGTCCCGAGGACCCGCCGCTTCAGCTTGGCGCCGGAGCGTCCCATCAGCACCACGAGGCGGCCGTCGGTGGCACGCACTCCGGCGAGGTCGTTGCGACCGTCGCGGTCGAGATCCCCCGCCGCGGTGATGAGCTTGAGCCCGCGCAGCTTGCGCTTGACCGATTTGCCGGCGCCGAACCCGCCCCGCCCGTCGCCGGGGTGGATGCGGGTCACTCCGCGCGCGGCGCGGGTCACCACATCGGCGCGCCGATCACCGGTGAGGTCGGGGCTGCCGACGACAACCTCGTAGCCGCCCCAGCCACTACCAACTGCGACGCCCTTGGTCATGCGGAAGACGCCGCCCGTCGGCAGCACGACGAGTTGCTTGTCGCTCGCTCGCCGCATCACCAGATCGGGGTATGCCGTCCCGACGACGTTGCGGTCCAGCTCTCGGCCGCTCCAATCGGCTTGCGCGGCTGCGGCGATCCGGCGGATGGTCGGCAACTGGGCATAGAGGTACTTGCCGGGGCACGCGGTGCTCGCGGCATCTTGGTGGCCGTTGATGGCCTGGAAGTTGCGGCTGCCGACGCGCTGCAGCGTCGAGCCGGCGCTGACGCCATGCAGCGACAGCTTCCAGGCGATCAGCTTGCCAAAGGCGTCGACCATCGCGCTGCTGGGCCGCTCGATCTCGTAGTTGCCGATCGCCGACGCGGCGAACGCGTAGTCGTTGTAGCCCAGCGTGTGTGCCCCGACCACCGGGCGGTCGACACCGCCGTAGCGGCCTTCCCAGACCCGACCGAAGCGGTCGACCAGGTAGTTGTAGCCGATGTCGCTCCAACCCCGGGAGCGGGTGTGGTAGGCGTAAATGCTGCGCAGGATCCCCGGGACCTCGGCGCGGGTGTAGTCGTTGGCGTTGACGGTGTGATGCACGAACGCCGCGTGCACCTCGTAGTAGTGCAGGGCCG
>NZ_JBAQWU010000096.1:0-2981 GCF_049299075.1 Gordonia sp. (in: high G+C Gram-positive bacteria) | reverse complement strand
CGCTCGATCCGGTCGCCGCCTCCGCGGCCGCATCCGCCACACCGCTGGTACCGCGGGTACGCGCCACGGTCTTCTCGCTCGGCGGCCCGGCCTTACGTCCGGCGCGGCGACGTTTGCCGCCCGTCTTCCCGCTCTGTTCGGCTCCGGACATCAGGAAATCACCTCTGCTTGACGAAGTAGACCCAGGATCTGTTCGATCTGCGCGGGATCGGCGGCCACCTGCGGCAGACGCGGGTCGCCGACGTCCAAACCTTGCAGACGCAGCGCCGTCTTCACCATGGTGACACCGCCGACGAGTCCCATCGCATCGACCAGCGGGGTCATCGAATCGCTAAGCTGGCGCGCCGTAGCCAGATCACCAGCGGCGACGGCGTCGAGTAGCGCGGCCATCCGCTCGGGCACGAGATGGCCGATGACGCTAACGAAGCCCGCGGCACCCATCGCCAGCCAGGCGAGGTTCAGTGCGTCCTCGCCACTGAAATACTGCAGATTGGTCTGTGCCATGATCTTCTGCGCCTGGTGCAGGTCGCCTTTGGCATCCTTCACCGCAACGATGTTCGGGTGCTCAGCCAAGGTGAGGAGCGTGTCCAACTCGAGGGGAACCACCGAGCGGGGCGGGATGTCGTACACCATGAGCGGCAGATCGGTCGCGTCGGCGACTGCCTGGAAGTGCGCCACCAGTCCGCGCTGCGGGGGTCGCGAGTAGTACGGCGTCACCACAAGCAGACCGTGGGCGCCAATTTTCTCGGCCACCTTGGCGAACTCCACCGATTCGGCAGTGTCGTAGGTCCCCACGCCAGCGGTCACCCGCGCCCGGTCACCGACAGCGTCAAGTACGACGCGCAGCAGCTCATTCTTCTCGTCCGGAAAGGTGGTCGGCGACTCCCCCGTCGTCCCGGAGATCACCAGCCCATCCAACCCCTTATTGACCAGGTGATCGGCCAGTTCCGCCGCCTTGTCCAGGTCCATTCCGCCGTTCGAATCGAACGGGGTCACCATGGCGACGGCATTGGTTCCGAACGGCCCGGCTCCGGGCCGGTGGGCAGGCGATGTCATGGCGGTAACGGTACCGCACCGAACCGCCGCCGAATCGCTCAGCCCTCGAACAGGAAAGGCGAGGTAGCCACCTGTGACCCGTCGGCCAGAACACCGATCTCGAAGTCCCCGAAGGCGGTCGGCGCGAGCTCGCTGAGCTGCCGTAGGCACTCAACGGCCAGCTGTCGAATCTCGGTGTCGGCGTGCTCGGTGGCGCGCATCCCGATGAAGTGCCGCCAGGCCCGATAGTTGCCGGTCACCACGATGCGGGTTTCGGTGGCGTTCGGCAGTACCGAACGCGCCGCCTGCCGGGCCTGCTTCTGCCGCAGAATCGAATTCGGCTCGTCGGCGAACTTCTCGTCCAATCGCGCCAGCAGTTCTCCATAGGCATCCCGGCTGGCCTCGGTGGCCGCCCGGAACAGGGCCTCCAGTTCCGCGTCACCGCGGATCGCCGGCGGCGCGACGACATCGGCGTCGTGCCCCGGAACAAAGCGCTGGGAGAGCTGCGAATAGGAGAAGTGCCGGTGCCGGATCAGCTCGTGGGTGCACGATCGTGAAATGCCGGTGAGGTAGAAGGTGGCGCTGGCATGCTCGAAGAGCGAGGTGTGGCCGACTTCCAGCGAGTGCCGCAGATAGCCCGCGTTGGTCGCGGTCCGCGGGTTCGGCTTGTCCCAGGTCTCGTAGCAGGCCCGCCCGGCGAACTCAATGAGCGCTTCCCCGCCGACCGCATCGGTCGACCAGTCGACGTCGGGGACGTCAAACGTGGTCGAAGCGACCAACTGCACTTCCAGCGAGACGAGTTCAGCCATGCGCCCATCATGCCCGGCGGTAATCGACCACGCTGCAGCGGTTCGTCAGCCGCGGACGATCAGGGCGAGCTTGGCGTAGGTGTCTTCCCAGCCGTGGACGGCGATCGACTCGATGCCCAGTTCCATCACCGGGCGGTCGTTGCCGCCCGGGTCCAGGCGGTCACCGAAGAAGAGGATGTCCTCGGTGCCCAGATTCAGGATCTCCATCAGCCGCCGCGCGCCGTAGGCTTTGTCGATGCCCTTGGCGGTGATGTCCACCGACGTCGATCCACCGCTGCGCACCTCCAGGTCTGGTAGTCGTTCGGCCGCGTAGGCGCGCAGAGCTTCCTTCTTCCGGCCGTCGGCGTCCCACGCCGACTTCGCCTCGACCGGTGCCGACTGGCCCAGCGCACTGAACGTCACCTGACTGCCTCGGTCCTCGAGGATGGGGCCCCACGTCTGCGTTTCCCAGAGCCCGAGGCTCTTGGCCCCCTCCTCGACCACGGCCATCGCCCGGTCCTTCTGCTCCTGCGACAGATCTTCGGCATACACCGTGACCCAGTCGGGGTTCTCGAAACGCAGATAGCGGGTGCCGTTGGTCGGCATCAGGTGCAGGTTCGCGCGATCGTCGAACTCGCCGATCCGGTCGAGCACCTGGCTCTGAAACTGCCCGACCTGTCCACCGGAGATGATGCAGCCTAGCGCCGAGCCCAGCATCTCCCGGAACAGCTCGACCATCTCATCGCTCAGTGCCGTTTTCGACGGCGCAAGGGTGTCGTCGAGGTCGAACATGATCAGTTGGTAGGTCTTGCCCTGGTAGGTCAGTCCATCAGCCATGCCGGAAAGCATAGTTACCGGGTGTCGTCGTCCAGCACCCAGGTGAAGGCTTCGGCTTCCGATCGGGCGCCCTGCGCGGCCCGCGAGCGGGGAGCCTCGTCCAGGCGAGCCAGAAGCCACTCGGAGGTCCGCACCAGGGTGGCGAAGACCTCTGGTGTCAGATATTCCGGGCGGGTCGCGAAGAGTAGATCTTCGGTCGCGGTGTTGCCGCTGGCGCCGGGCGCGAAGGGGCAGCCGCCCAGACCGCCGAGTGCGCCGTCGACCACCGTGGCCCCACCGCGCTGGGCGGCCAGCGAGTTGGCGACCCCCATCCCCCAGGTG